>JBGSQO010000194.1:0-4007 GCA_041738055.1 Filomicrobium sp. | reverse complement strand
CGCCATCGTTCGATGGCCAGTCGCCGCTGCCGCTGCCGGGTGAGGTTCCCAGCGCCGGGTCCTCGCGCGGCAATCCTTACGGCGACCTGTCGGATGCCATTCGACGCGGCGGGCGCTCGTCGATCCCAGTCCCCGGCGGTGGAGCCGGAGGCGGCATACCGGAAGGCGGTTCGCTGTGGGCGGTGATCCGCTCGATCCTGGGTCAGGCCATGGGCTTCCGCTCCAAGGGCATCGTCGGCTGGATCGTCCAGTACGTGCTGTTGCGCTACGGCTGGCAGATCCTGCAGTTTTTCCTGCGCCGGATGCTGGGTGGTCGCTGAGACAACCCCGGATCTGCCTCGCGCACGGCGGATCGACCCCGCGCACGGCGGCCGGCGCACGGAACGTGTGTCGCCGTGCGAATCCAAGAGTCAAAAAGGCCGCAGCTTGGGCATCGCTGCGGCCTTCCCGAATGGTGTTGAGAGAGTTCTGAGAGAGTTCTGAGAGAGATTTCAGTTTCGCTTCACGACTTCTTGCCGACGCGGCCCCTGCCCAGGCACGGAATGGCCTCGACATTGCAGGACCAACCCGACGACCCGTCCGAGCAGGAGACCTGCTTCTTGTGAGAGATCGAGAAGTTGGCCCAGTCGGTGCCGTACTCGAACGCGGTGAAGCCCTGCCAGCTGCCGATGGCGTCTTTCAGCGCCAACTCCTTCGACCGGAAGGAGCCGCTGCTGCCACCGTAGTGGAAATGACCATCGAAGCAGGTCTTACCGCCAACCTTGACCCAGGTATGAATGCCGGCCGCGCCGGTCTGATCCGCGTGTGCGGCGGACGCGAAAGCAAACGCAAACGCTAAGCCAAGACCTGTCAGTACGGAACCACGGATGGTCATTGCTCGAGCCTCATCTACAAGTCGACGGTGACGTAAGCATCATTCTGACTGATTCAGGCAGCAATCGGCACGCGCGGTCGACAAACCGTAGAGATTTCGCCCTGCTGGCTGCAAATGGGTCACAGCGGCCCGGCCCGTCGGTTCCGAATGCCGCTGCAGATCAGTGAACGATGATCAATTCCGGCAGGGGCGAGCCTTTGCCGCGCACGACCAGCCCTGACCGCGACCGTGCGTCGCAGGCCCGCACGCCAGTTCCCGCTCGGCGGCGAGATCGAAGCTCGCCCACGGTTGCCCATACTCCAGCTTGGTGAAGCGCGACCAGCTGAGGATGGCACGCGCCTCGGCCTTGCTGCGCGTGGCAAACGCCCCGCTCTCGCCGAAATGGAAGTGCCGGGCCATGCAGGTCCGCGCCCCGACCGCCTCCAGCTTGTGTAACCGAACGAGCGCCCGTTCCCGCTCGGCCGCGGCCGGCATTGCGTGCACACCCAGGCCAACGAGCCCCACGGCCGCAATCGCCACCAATCTGTTCATGTCCCGCCTCCATGCGCTTTGGCCTGCAGCCTCGGCTCACCGCAGAGCGAAGGGTTGCAAGACGCTATGACGCCTAGACTTTCAGAGGCGATGTCTCAACACGACAGTTTGTCTCCTAGCACGGAATATCAGTCTTCGCTTAACGTTGGAGCTGGCTTCTGTTGGGACGTCTTATCCCAACCCGCAGAAGGTGTGACGCACCTCTCGGTAGGACGCGCCTTCCGGCCGGCTCTCGGAACGAGTGTCGGAAGGCGCAAGGAAAGAGTCCCGCGCCTTCCGGCCGGCTCTCGGAACGAGTGTCGGAAGGCGCAAACAAGAGTCTGATGCCGTCCCGCCGCCCCGGCAGCCACAGAGTCGAAACATCGGCGGGACGGTATTAGGCAGAAAATCCACGCCCTGATGCGTCTGCGTCACAGTTGGCCGGGCAGCTCCGTGCTAGCAGCCGACCCGGTCAGTCCAAGAGGTCGAAGATGGTCCAAGCGTTCCGCGTTCTTGCCGTGCTGGTTGCCGCGATCCTGTTCGCGCCCGGCAACAGCCTTGCCCACCACACCTACGTGACGAAGTACGACTCCGCCAAAGTCGTCACCCTGAAGGGCACCATCGCCTCCGTCAGCTACCAGAACCCGCACATATACTTCTCTCTCGTGACCGCGAACGGCACCTGGACCATCGAGACCGAGAGCATTCCGAAGGCGCAAGCCAAGGGTCTGACCGAGGCCGTCCTGGCCGACGGCGCGGAGGCGAGTGTGACGGGATGGCCCGCGCGCGACGGCGGCGCCGAGCTGGGCCTGAAGTCGATCACCATCAAGGGCCGCACGTACACCATCCGCAACACCGCCCGCTGACCGGCTCGAACCCCTGGAGATGTGGCCATGACCGCACAGCTCTTCTCCAGCTGGACCGAGATGTGGGAGAGCCTTGCCGCGTTGCCGTTCAGCGTGGCCCTGCGCGAGGCGACCTGGGCCTATCCGGCCCTCGAGACCATCCACCTGATCGGCATCGCGCTCCTCGTCGGGCCGATCCTCGTGTTCGACCTGCGCGTGCTCGGCCTGCGCGCGGGCCTCCCGCTGGCCGACACCCACGATTTGCTGCTGCCGTGGGTGTGGACCGGTTTCGCGCTCAACGCCGTGAGCGGGCTGTTGCTGTTTGCCTCCGATGCGGCCGAGTTCGCAGCCAATCCGGCGTTTGCCGCCAAGATGTCGCTGATCGTCGTGGCCGGCATCAACGCCGCCGTCTTCCAGTGGCGCTTTGGCCGGACCCTCGCCGGGGCGACCCCACATGGCAGCGCTGCATTCGGTGCGCCCATGGGGGCCAAGGTCATGGCGCTGATCTCGGTGGTGACGTGGCTCGCCGTCATCACGGCCGGCCGCCTGATCGCCTACACGGGCTGAGCGGACCCCAGTTGTTGCCGGTCGAGTCTTCGATTACTTGTTCTCGATGACCACACTCCCTCCCGTTCACATCATCGGCGGCGGGCTCGCCGGCTCGGAAGCCTGCTGGCAGCTCGTGAGCCGCGGCGTGCCCGTCGTGCTCCACGAAATGCGGCCCCACCGCATGACGGACGCCCACCAGACCGAGGGTCTGGCTGAGCTCGTCTGCTCCAATTCCTTCCGCTCCGACGACTGGGAGAACAACGCCGTCGGCCTGTTGCACGAGGAGATGCGGCGGGCGGGCTCCCTGATCATGAGCGCGGGCGACCTGACCAAACTGCCGGCTGGTGGCGCACTCGCCGTCGACCGCGACGCCTTCTCCGCCGAGGTCACGCTTCGGCTCAGCGAGCACCCGCTCGTCACCGTCGCGCGTGAGGAAATCGCCGGGCTGCCGCCGGAGGACTGGGACAGCGTCATCATCGCCACCGGACCGCTGACCTCGCCAGCGCTGTCGCAGGCGATCCTGGGGCTGACCGGGGAGACGAGTCTCGCCTTTTTCGATGCCATTGCGCCGATCGTGCATTTCGAGAGCGTCGACCTCGAGATCGCCTGGAAGCAGTCGCGCTACGACAAGCCCGGCCCTGGCGGTACGGGCGCGGACTACCTCAACTGCCCGATGAGCCGGGAGGAGTACGACGCCTTCATCGACGCGCTGCTTGCCGGGGAGAAGACCTCATTCAAGGAGTGGGAGGCCTCCACCCCCTACTTCGACGGCTGCCTGCCCATCGAGGTGATGGCCGAGCGGGGCCGCGATACGCTGCGCTTCGGCCCGATGAAGCCGGTCGGTCTCGCCAACCCGCACAAGGGCGGGGAACGGCCCCATGCGGTGGTGCAGTTGCGCCAGGACAACGCGCTCGGCACGCTTTGGAACCTCGTCGGTTTCCAGACCAAGTTGAAGCACGCCGAGCAGGTCCGCATCTTCCGCATGATCCCGGGCCTTGGCGAGGCGCAGTTCGCCCGCCTCGGCGGCCTGCACCGCAATACGTTCCTCAACTCGTTCCTCAACTCACCTGTCGTTCTTGACAGCCACCTGCGCCTGAAGGCTGCGCCGCGGCTGCGATTTGCCGGCCAGATCACCGGCGTCGAGGGCTATATCGAGAGTGCCGCCATTGGGCTCCTCGCCGGCCGGCTGGCGGCAGCCGAGCGTCTGGGGCAGCCCCTGCGCCTGCCGC
>JBGSQO010000187.1:0-4233 GCA_041738055.1 Filomicrobium sp. | reverse complement strand
CAGGAGCGGCCCCATCTGCATCCGGGCCTCCCTTCAGGTACTTCGACCAAGTCACGCTGCGCCGTTCGCTGGACCGCGGCGTTTCCTCCTGTGGCTGGCGCAAGTCGCGCCCGTTGGCGACCGTCATGGCGAGATTGGCCTGGGAGGCGCAGCCGAAATTCTCGAACGGCAGCAGTTCGCGATCGCGGGCGAGATTGTCCGGCCAGTTGCCGCATTGCGGGGGCACTGCGACGATGCCGCCATAGGCGAGCCGGATCGCCGCGCCGTACTCGCCGTACTCACTCTCGGACAAGCGGACCACTCGAAGCGCGCCTTCCGGAATGCCGGCCTCGCGCGCCATGTCGAAGACGTCGCGGATCGAGCGGGAGACGACCAGATGGCCACGCGCGGAGCCCGGCGCCGAGACCGTGAGCGGCCCGGCGTTGCCACCCTTGTACTGGCGCAGGAAGGCGTGCACGTCGGCGCGCTGGTTGTCGGACAGCCCGTCGCCCTTGCCACCCATCTCAACGATGAGTTGTTCGGTTCTCTGGCCGAAGCCGATGGCATGACGCTTCTCGGTGTCGTTGAGCATCGCCCCGGTCTGGTTGTCGAGGCCGAACCAGTGATGCTCGCGACAGCCAGCGACGGCGACCGAGAGGACGACGGCAAAGGCAAGGACGGGGGCAGAGGTGGCCCGCTGACGCGCCAACTTCGTGCCGGAGCGAGAGATATGTCCGCGTGTCATCCCTTCACTCCCGGATAATCGATGATGAAGCCGTAATCGCCATGATAGTTGGGCTCGGCGGGCGCCGAGATGCCGTAGACGCGGTTGATGTGCCCGAAGAACAGCTGGCGCAGGCCACTGGCGGGGGCATAGCCGTCGATCGGCTTGGCGAGTTGGCCGTGGGCGGCGTGCTTGGCCAGGAACGGCGTGACCAGGATGACGAGTTCGGTCTCGCGGCGGCGGTAGTCCTGCGAGCGGAACAGCGCGCCCAGCACCGGCAGCTCCTTCAATCCCGGCACCCCCTCGATCGACTGGCGCACGTCGTCCGACAGCAGGCCGGCCATGGCCAGTGTGCCGCCCGAGGGCAGTTCGAGCGTCGTCTCGGCGCGCCGCACTTTCAGACCCGGCAGCGTGATGTCACGCAGCTGGATGCCGCCCTCGTTGGTGATCTCGCTGACCTCGGCGGAAATGGTAAGCGAGATGCGGCCCTCGTCCAGCACCACCGGCCGGAAGGAGACGTTGATACCGAACGGCTTGAAGTCGACCGTGATCTTGTTGTCGTCCTGGGCCACGGGGATCGGGAACTCGCCGCCGGCCAGGAACTTGGCCTGCTCGCCGGAAATCGCCGTCAGCGTTGGGGCAGCCAGTGTCTTCAAGACGCCTGCCCGCTCTAAGGCCTGCACGAGACCCGTGATCGACTGCTCGCCCGTCCCCCAGGTGGTCGCCAGCGCCGAACCGGCACTGACGAACGGAGCGGCACCCACCGTGCGCACCGCCGACTCGGCGATTGCAGAACCGGTGATGGGAAAGCCGTTGCGGATGACCTTGGCGAAGGAGAAGTTGCCACCCTGCAGCAAGCTGTCGGCAACATCGATGCCGAAGCGGCGGAGCGCATCGCGCTGCATCTCGGCGACCTGCACCTTGAGCAGCACCTGCTCCTTGCTGTTGGTGCCGAGCAGATTAACGACGCCGTCCTTTTTCTTGATGAAGCGCCCGGCGAGTTCGGCTGCGCGGTTGGCGTCGGCCGGCGTGGCGACCATGCCCGACAGCACGACCGTCTCGCCCATCATCTCGGCGCTGACGCTGGAGCCGGGCAGCAGCCGCCGCAGCATGTCCTGAAGGGCGGAGAGATCGCGCGTGACGGAGACTTCGAGGAACAGCACCTTCTCACCCGTCGGCCCGATGAAAAAGGCGTTCGCCTCACCCAGGTCCTTGGCCAGCAGGTAAACTTGTCGCGAGGTCTGCACGACCGCGTCGATCACCTCAGGGTTGGAGACGAGCACGTTCTGCAGATCGACGGGAAGCTCGATCAGCATCGACTTGTCGACGCCGATGGTGATCTTCTGGCGCACCGGGAATGGGCCATCCGCCGGCACCACCATGTGCGAGCGATGGATGGGATCGGTCGGGAGGATCTCCTCCTCCTCGATGTCCGGCCCGGCCAGAGCGTAAGGGGCAGCCGCTATCGAAAGCAGGCCTGAAAACAGGGCGGCAACGCATATCGCAAGACCGACGGACCAGGTCGCGCGCTGTCGCAGCACGGCCGATCGCCATGGGAGTGCCGGCATCGGTCCTCACCTCCGGATTGACTACTGATCGTTGGATGCGACGGCAGGGACTGAACGCAGTCCGGCGCATGGGGTCACGGGTACGACGCACGCAACCAACAGGCACACCCGGCGAACTGGGGGGGCGCACCGAACACACGCAACACGCGATCCTCTGGCTCCGATCGGGGCCGACGGTCATCGTCGACCACCCGCCGACGCAGCTTCCGTCGGTCGCACGCATCGCGAACCGGACTTGAAGCGGCAACGGCTCGCCGGATCATCGAGGAGCAGCACTCGAACGGTCCCAATCTTGCCCGGCAGCGCCTCGCAAGCCACCCTTTGTGTATACCACAGTGTGCCTGCCATGCCGCCTGTCGACAGATCATCCACAGGTTGCGCAAAACGCCAGACTGCGGAACAGGCCCAGGAGCGAGAGGCCCGTGCGCACCGTGCGCTGCACGACGTTCCGGGCGGTTGGCCTCGAAGACGCGAACGGGGCGGCGCACCGCTCCGTGCCCGCCCCGCTGTCATGTGCTCGACTGTTGATGATTTCGGCGCTCGCTCCGTCCGGCGGTGGCTCAGCCGGCGATCCGCAGGCTCGAGATCGCGCGGCCGATGTTGCGGAAGGACTGGATGAGGCCGGTCCCGTCGGAGGCGGTGAAGGCGTTGTCAGGGTCGGAGGCACAGTCGCGCAGCAGGGCCTGCGTCGTCGGATCGTTCTCCAGCCGGAAGGCGACCGTGTAGACCGTGATGCCGGCCGCCTTGGCGTTGGTGCAGGCTTCCCGCGTGCGGGCGGCGAGGTAGCTCGTATAGCCTGGAGAGGTGTAGGTGGTCCCCAGCCGTCCCTTGGCGGCATAGCCCTGGGCGGCATAGATCGACTTGTTGTGGTTGCCGGTCGAGCTCAGGAAGTTCTCGCCGTCGGTCATCAGGATCATGATCTTGCGGTTGTCCTCGCCGCCGTATTCGCGACCTTCGGTGAACGGCACGCCCGGCGACAGCACGCGCCAACCCCAGGCGACACCCTCCTTGATGTTGGTGTTGCCGTTGGCCTGCATGGCGTTGACGGCCGCCTCCACCTCGGACTTGGTCGAGTTGAGTGGGAGGATCGCCTGCGTCGTGCACATGGCGTTGGGGCCGGCGGTGTATTGCGGCAGCTCGCCAGCATACTTGCAGGTGCGGGCCTGCGCTTCCGCGTTGGGCAACCGGGTGACCTGCCACTGGGTGCAGTTGCCGCGGCGCGAGTACTTCACGCAGGTCTTCGGATAGGGCTGGCAGGCGCCGCCGTCGTCGTCGAGGTAGCTGTTGGAGTAGCCGAGGCTGTTGGAGCCTGCGTCACCCGGCTCGTCGACGGCAAACATCGGCACGAACTTCGCTTCCACGGAAATCGGTTCGACATCGGTGACGTCGAGGCCGCCCGCACGGGCTTCGACGCAGCCGGCCCAAGCAGTGCCGAGGTCATCGAACATCTGGAAGCGCGTGCGCGGTTCCGACACGTTCTCGAAATGTGTCGGCGCCTGACCGCCGCCGTCGATCCAGTCGGCGGTCTTGTAGGCGGAACCAACGTTGACGGAAGCCGCGAACGGTACGACGCCGACCTTGACGCGATCGGTGCCGTCGACGCCGGCGAACACGGTGGCGAGCAGATTGTTGGCGGCCGTCCTCAGGTCCTCGATGTACTGGCCCTGCATGGACCCGGAATTGTCGAGCACGAGGGCGAGTTCGACCGAGCCCGACCCCTTGGCCACCGTCGACGACTTGTTGAGCGTGCGGTCGCGGCCAACGCCGGGGAACCACGGCTCCAGCGACTTGAGCAGCGTCGCGTGCCAGGTCGTGTCGGTGGTGGCCGACACCTCGCCGGTTCCCTGGTCGAAGCTGACCGGGCCGATGGTCGAGGGCGTCGAGGGCTTGCGGTTGGCTGTGTAGAAGGCCTCCGCGACGGCCTGGCCTGCCGTGTCCTGGTCGTCCATGCCGAGGCGATCG
>JBGSQO010000134.1:0-18347 GCA_041738055.1 Filomicrobium sp. | reverse complement strand
GCGCCGCGGCGACCGGCGTGCCATTGACCCATCGGGGGCTGGCCAACAGCGTGC
The DNA here is from genome assembly GCA_041738055.1 of Filomicrobium sp. Taxonomy (GTDB): domain Bacteria; phylum Pseudomonadota; class Alphaproteobacteria; order Rhizobiales; family Hyphomicrobiaceae; genus Filomicrobium. The sequence continues at coordinate 18,293 of JBGSQO010000134.1, read as the reverse complement.
GCTTCATCACTGGCCACTGCCGCGCCGACGAGCCGCTCGACTTCGACTGGCAGGGGCTCGCCGATCCCGCCACCACGCTCGTCGTCTACATGGGTGCCGCCAATATCGCAGAGATCGCGGGGAAGCTGATCGACGCCGGCCTTGCGCCCGCGACGTCTGTGCTGGCGATCAACAACGGCACGGCCGCCGACGAGCACCGGCTCCTGTCCACCCTATCGGATATTCCGATTGCCGCGGGCCGTGCCCGGTTCCAGGGGCCAGTGCTGTTCATCATCGGCAAGGTCGTCGCACTCTACGCCAGCGGAGAGGTCTGTCCGGTTCTGCAGGCCGCATTGGCTGGTGCTCCGTCAGCGCGTGAGAGCCTGATCCATGCGTAGGTTCGCTCTCGCAGTCGTTGTGCTGTCCTCTATCGCCGTGCCTGACACGTCGGCAATCGCCGAGCCGATCGGTGAGCAGCGAGCGACAGAACTCGAACGCCTCGTGCGCCAGGACTGCGGCTCCTGCCACGGCATGACGCTGAAGGGGGGGCTCGGCCCCGACCTAAGAGCCGAAACACTCGCCGGCAGCGATCCGACCACTCTCGCCACCATCATCCTCGACGGTGTGCCGGGCAAGCCGATGCCGCCGTGGCGCCCGCTCATCACGGAGGCGGACGCGCTGTGGATCGCCCATTACCTGCTGAAGGAAACCCGTCCATGAGCCTGTCCCTCAGAGCCCTGTTCCTTCTGGCCATGGGCCTTCTCACGGCGATTTCGGCCGGCATCGTGCGAGCCGAGCCGACCCAATTGCGCGGCACCGGCGATCTCGGCATCGTGGTCGAGCGGGCGACTGGCTCGGTGCTCGTCGTCGACGCCAGCCAGCGCAAAACCATTTTCCGCGTCGAAGGCCTTGGAGACCTGTCACACGCCTCCGCCGTGTTCTCGCGCGACGAGCGCTACGCCTTCGTGTTCGGTCGCGACGGCGGCTTGACCAAGGTCGATCTGCTGACCGGAACCATCGCCAAGCGTATCGTGCAGGCCGGCAACTCAATCGGCGGGGCCATCTCCGACGACGGGCGGCTCGTCGCGGTCGCCAACTACGAGCCGGGCGGCGTGATGGTCTTCGATGCCGAGACGCTCGCCTGCGTTGCCGACATCCCGGCGACGTGGTCGGGCGGGCGCTCAAAGGTAGTCGGTCTCGAGGACGCCCCCGGCCGACGGTTCGCCTTCTCGCTGTGGGACGCGGGCGAGACCTGGATCGCCGACTTCGCGAGCGGCCCCCAGCCCGTCGTCACCAAGCTCACGGGCATCGGCAAGAACCACTACGACGCGCTCGTCTCCGGAAGCGGCCGCCACTACATCGCCGGTCTCTATGGCGAGGACGGATTGACCCTCGTCGACCTGTGGCAGAGCCCGCTCGTCTCCAGGAAAATCCTGTCGGAATACGGGCGCGGAGAGGAAAAGCTGCCAGTCTACAAGATGCCGCACTTGGAGGGCTGGGCGCTGGCGGGAGACCGCTTCGTGCTGCCGGCCGTCGGTCGCCACGAGGTGCTGTGGATCGACGCGCGATCGTTCGAGGAGGTCGGTCGGACCAAGGTCCACGGCCAGCCGGTGTTCGCGGTAGCGCGGCCAGATGGTCGGCACGTGTGGGTCAACTTCGCTCATCCGCTGAACGATACTATTCAAGTCATCGATAGCCTTTCGGGCGAGGTCATTCGCGAATGGAAGCCGGGCCCTGCAATCCTGCACATGGAGTTCACGCCCCGCGGGCACGAGGTCTGGGTGTCGGTGCGCGATGCCAACACGGTGCACGTCTACGACACGCACACCTTCGAGAAGAGAGCTGAGATCGCAGCACAGAGCCCGAGCGGAATCTTCCTTGCCGCGCGCGCCCACCGGACAGGACTTTGAGCCATGCCCATGACGCCGACTGTCGAACCGCCGGACGGACGGTCCATATCCATCGACACGGCCCTCCTCGATGACTGGCAGCGCGATCTGCCGCTCGTGCCGCGCCCCTTCGGAGTCATGGCACGCGGACTTGGCGTCACCGAGGGAGTGGTGCTGGAGCGGCTCAGAGCTTTGCAAGAAGGGGGTGTCGTCGCCCGGGTCGGTGGCGTCGTGCGCCCCAACACGCTGGGTGCCAGCACGCTGGCCGCATTGGCCGCGCCTCAGTTCCAGGTCGACGAGATCGCGGGACTTCTCGCCGGGATCGACGGCATCAATCACATCTATCTGCGCGAGAACGCCGTCAATCTATGGTTCGTCGTCACGGGGCCGGACCGCGACTATGTCGAGGCGGTCCTGCAGATGATCGAGCATCGGACCGGTCTTGCCGTCCTCGATCTCAAGCTCGAGCAGGCCTATCACATCGATCTGGGCTTTGCGCTCAGCGGCCCAGAGCAGCGCCGGTATCACAACGCCGGCAGCGCGACCGCCATGCCGAAGATCGAATGCGATGCCCTCGATCGCTCGCTCGCACAGGTCCTGACCGAAGGACTGCCTTTGGTCGAGCGGCCGTTTGCCGAGATTGGGCGGCTGCTGGGGTTGTCGGAATCGGAGGCTATCGGACGTCTCGATAGGCTTGTTTCGACGGGCGTCCTGCCGCGCATCGGCGTCATCGTCCGGCACCGAGCGCTCGGCTGGCGGTCGAATGCCATGGTGGTCTGGGACATCGCTCCAGACCACATTGCCAAGGCAGGCGCTGCACTCGCCGAGGCACCGGGCATAAACTTGTGCTATCGCCGCACCCGCTACGAACAGGCCTGGCCCTACAATCTCTACTGCATGGTCCACGCGCGCTCGCGGCAGGAAGCCATAGACACACTCGATCGTGCCCGATCCCATGCTGGGCTTGCCGACCTGCCTGTGCAGATCCTGTTTTCGACCCGCTGCTTCAAGCAGACGGGCGCCCTCATCAAGGCTCGGGAGGCGGCATGACGACCCTGCGCAGACGGACAGCCGCGACGACCCTGGATGCGCTCGATCGCGCCATCGTCAATCGCCTACAGGACGGCCTGCCGCTGATTGCCGAGCCCTTCCATGCGGTTGCGGCCGAGCTTGGCATGACGACGGACGACCTGCTGATGCGCATCGAGCGGTTGCTGGCGGATGGCGTGCTCACCCGGTTCGGTCCATTCTTCGATGCCGCAGCCATGGGCGGCGCCTTCTGTCTGTGCGCCATGGCCGTGCCGGAGATCTGCTTTGCGGAGATCGCCGAGATCGTGAATGGCTTCAACGAGGTCGCCCACAACTACGCCCGCGATCACGCTCTCAATATGTGGTTCGTGCTGGCGACCGAGACCGAGGCGGGGATTGCCGAAACGGCTCGCCTGATCGAGGCGCGAACCGGCCTCGGTGTGCTCCTGTTCCCCAAGGAGGAAGAGTTCTTCATCGGCTTCAAGGTGGCGGCATGACGAGGATCAGCCCGGACGACCGCAGGCTCATCGAGGCGACGCAGGCGGGCCTGCCGATCGTGGCTCGCCCCTTTGCGGCGATCGGCGACGGGATGGGCCTCTCGGAGGCCGAGGTCATCGACCGTTTCGATAGCCTCGAGGCGCGCGGCATTCTGCGTCGTATCGCGGCAGCCCCCAACCACTATGCGCTCGGCATGACAGCGAACGGCATGACCGTCTGGGACGTCGAGGACGAGCAAGTCTCCCGGCTCGGTCGCCAGATCGGCGCACTCGAGTTCGTCACGCATTGTTATCGCCGGCCGCGGGCACTGCCTATCTGGCCCTACAATCTGTTTGCCATGGTGCATGGCACGAGCCGCGACGAGGTCGAGGCCAAGCGCCAGGACATCGCCGACATGCTGGGTCGGGCCAGCCGCGGCAGCGACGTCCTCTACTCCACACGCATCCTGAAAAAGACGGGCCTGCGCCTGTCGTCCAGCGGAGGCTGACACCATGTTCCGGCTGTCCCACTACATGAAGCAACTGATCGAGCCGACGCCCGTCCGGCGACGAGGCGAACTGGGCGGCACGGTCCGACCCGTCGTCATCTGGAACCTGACACGCCGCTGCAATCTGCAATGTCGGCACTGCTATGCCGTATCCTCCAACCACCATTTCCCCGGCGAGCTGACGACGCCCGAGGCTATCGGTGTTCTCGATGATCTGGCCGCCTTCAAGATCCCGGCGCTGATTCTGTCGGGCGGCGAGCCACTCTACCGCGTGGACACGCTCGACCTCGCGCGACGCGCCAAGGAGCATGGTCTCTACACGGCGCTGTCGACCAACGGGACCCCGATCTTCGGCAAGCAGGCCGACCAGATCGCCGAAATCGGCTTCGATTACGTCGGCATCAGCCTCGATGGGATCGGGCGGACGAACGATTGGTTCCGGGGGCAGGACGGGGCATTCGATGCCGCACTTGCCGGCGTTCGCGCTTGCAAGGAGAGGGGCGTCAAGGTCGGCCTGCGCTTCACGATGACGAACGACAATGCCGACCAGTTGCCCGATCTGCTGGCTCTGGCCGAAGCCGAAGGCGTCGAGAAGTTCTACCTCTCTCACCTCGTCTACGCCGGACGCGGCAACAAGCATCGCGGCGACGACGTCACCCGCCCTGTCACACGGGCCGCCGTGGACCTGCTGATCGATACCGCCTGGCAGGCCGCTTCACAACACCGCGAGTTCGACATCGTGACCGGCAACAACGATGCGGATGCCGTCTATTTCCTCCGCTGGGCCACTGAGCGCTTTCCCGCCGACCGCGTCGCCCATTTGCGCGCGCATTTGGAGGCCTGGGGGGGCAATTCCTCCGGTCTCGGCGTTGCCAACATCGACACGCAGGGTATCGTTCATCCCGATACCTACTGGTCGGGCTATGCGATCGACAGTGTGCGCAACCGCCCGTTCAGTGTGATCTGGCAGGACCTGTCCGATCCCATGCTGACGGCGCTGCGGACACGACCGAGACCGCTGAAGGGGCGGTGCGGGGCCTGCGCCTACAAGGCCGTTTGCGGCGGGAACACGCGCATCCGGGCCTTGCAGCTGACCGGCGACCCCTGGGAAGCCGATCCGGCCTGCTACCTCTCAAACGCCGAGATCGGCCTTGCCGAAGGCGACATCCAGCCCGTCCCCGTCGAGGTCACTCCCTTCAGAGGTCAGCGCCATGATCCTGCGCATCGCTACGCCTAGCCTTCTGGCTCTGTTGGCCACGGCTGCTGCTGCCCAGTCTCCGCCTGCGACATCGGCACCCGAGGTGATCTACGCCGAAAAATGCGCGTCCTGTCATGGCGCGGGCCGTCTCGGGGGTACGGGACCAGCCCTCATTCCAGATACGCTGTCGCGGATGAAATCGGACGCGATTGCCAAGGTGATCGGCAACGGTCGGGTGGCAACACAAATGCCGGCTTTTGGTAGCGAGCTTTCACAAGAGGCCATTACAGCCCTTGCAGCCTATATAAAGACACCACTTGCCACCGTTCCGACCTGGACCGAGGCAGATATTACTGCGAGTCGTATCCTCAATTCTCACTACCAAGCAGCCCCTTCGCCCATCTTCACGGCCGATCCGCTCAACCTGTTTCTCGTCGTTGAGACGGGCGACCATCATATATCGGTCCTCGATGGCGATACGTTCGAGCGGCTCGATCGCTTTGCAACGCCGTTTGCAGTTCACGGCGGACCGAAGTTCACCAATGACGGGCGCTTCGTTTTCGTCATGTCGCGCGACGGCTGGGTGCAGAAGTACGATATCTGGTCGTTGAAGGAGGTCGGTCGGGTGCGCGCGGGTCTCAACTCGCGCAATATCGCCATTTCCAAGGATGGTCAATGGTTGGCGGTCGCCAATTACCTGCCGCGCACGTTGACCATTCTCTCCACGGTTGACCTGTCAGTCGCTCGCATTTTTGATGTCGCCGACCGTGCGGGGACGCCATCGCGCGTTTCGGCCGTTTATCAGGCGCCGAACCGCAACAGCTTCGTGCTGGCCTTGAAGGATGTCGCCGAAATATGGGAGATCGCGACCGATCCGTCAGCCGAGCCGGTGCACGAGGGGTTCGTACACAGCCACGAGAAAGGCATGGTGGAGAGCCTCGCATCCACGCAGGGGCTGTTTGCACGGCGGCGCATTTCCGTCAGTCAGCCGCTCGACGACTTTTTCTTCGATCCCGAATACCGCAATCTGATCGGGGCCTCGCGCGATGGTGACAAGGCTGTCGTCGTGAATTTGGCAGTCGGTCGCGAAGTAGCAGAACTGCCGCTGGCAGGGATGCCGCATCTGGGCTCCGGCATTAGTTGGATGCGGGCCGGCAAGCGCGTCATGGCTACTCCCCATCTGAAAGAGGGAAAGCTGTCCGTCATTGGCGTCGATGACTGGTCTCTGGTGGCGACCATTCCGACCGAAGGCCCGGGGTTCTTTCTTCGCTCACACGAGAATTCGCCCTATGTCTGGGCCGACGTCTTCTTCGGCCCCAACAAGGACGCTATGCACGTCATCGACAAGCAGTCCCTTGCCATCGTCAAAACGCTACGGCCGGCAGCCGGAAAAACCGTCGCTCATACGGAATTCGACCGCACCGGCAAGCATGCCCTTGTCTCGATCTGGGAGGACGATGGCGCAGTCATCGTTTACGATGCGAAAACGCTCCAAGAGGTGCGCCGTATTCCCATGCGCAAGCCGTCGGGAAAATACAACGTGTGGAACAAGATCACGTTCTCGGAAGGTACGAGCCACTGAAGCATCGGGGCAGCAAACCGGGCTGGAGCTGACGCCGCTACAGCGGCAGGACCAGCGTCCCTCGGGCCAACGACACGCACGGACAGAAGCGGTGCGACCGATCCTGCGCCGACAAGCAACTGTCCTTGTGCACGATGTCGCCTTCGACGTAGTCCATCACGCACTCGCCACAGGAGCCGACACGGCAACCCGGCTCCACGGGCACACCCGCCGCCAGAAGAGCGTCGAGGATCGACGTCCCGGCAGGCACCTCGATCTTCCGGTCCGACCAGACAAGCCAGATCTCGCAGTCGGAAGTGGCCGTCGTTGGGTCGGCAACCTTCTCGTCCGTCGATAGTTGGTTTGGACTGGTCCTCATCCCGTGCTCCAGGCGCGCGGCTGGCGCATGCCGCTGATCCGGCAGGCCTGCCCGACATAGCCGTAGGGGAACAACTCGAACAGGAGATCCCGACCGGTCTTGCCGTGAGCGGCCGCGCGCTCGTCGAGGAAGCGCATGACGAAGCGTGCGTCAGCTGCCACGCCATGCTCGGCGAGGAAGTCGCGCATGAAGCCGATCACGTCCCAGTGGTCGTCGGTCAGCGTGATGCTCTGCCGGCCGGCTAGCGCCTCGGCGACATCCCGGTCCCACTCGTCGGGATCAATAAGAAAGCCGTGCTCGTCAAGGTGGACCACCCGGTCGCCCACGGCAAGCTCGGTAATGGTATCAGGGCGGGTACGCATCAGATGGCCTCCGCTGGTTTGATGGCTCGCCGACGGCCGGATCGTGGCGCTGACCGTCCACGGGCGGGAGCAATGCAGTCGGCGAGCGTCGAACGATCGAGATCGGCAAGGAACGCCTCTTGCGCGCGCTTCAAGCGGCTCTTCAACCGGCAGCCGGGGTTGAGGGTGCACGCCCCGCCGTCGTTACGAAAGCATTCGACCAGCGCGTGGCGGGCTTCGAGGCGGCGAACGACCTCGCCGATCGTGATCTCGTTGGCAGGTCGCGCGAGCCGCATGCCCCCGCCGCCGCCGCGCTGTGTCGTGATGAAGCCCGCTTCGGACAGTTCGCGCACGACCTTGACGAGGTGATTGCGGGAGATGCCGTGCTCCTCGGCGATCTCGTCGGTCGTCATCGTGCGCTCTGGCTCCTCGGCCAGTCGCATCAAGGCCCTGAGGCCGAAGTCGGTGAAGGCAGTCAGGCGCATCGGGTGAGTGCCGTCCAGTCGAGGTGCGACATCGCAGAGCCACAAGTGGCATTGCAGATACCTATTATCGGTGCGATGAAGTGGTCATGCAAATGCCAATTTAGGGGTGCGGCGTCACATGCAGGACGACAGGGCCGTTGCGGCGGAAACGGGAACCGAGCGGCGGGACGCATTCGCGGCGGATGTCCACGCGCGCACAGGTATCGACGACGAGATGATCGCGCGGCTGGTGCACACCTTCTACGCGCGCATACGCGCCGACGAAGTCCTGGGGCCCATTTTTGCGGCGCGCATCGACGACTGGGATCCGCATCTCGAGCGCATGTGCGCGTTCTGGTCTTCGGTTACGCTGATGAGCGGGCGCTATCATGGGCGGCCGATGCCGGCGCACGCGCGACTCCCGGTCGATGCCGGTCACTTCGATCGCTGGCTCATGCTGTTTCAGTCCACCGCGCGCGAGGTGTGCCCGCCTGCGGCGGCCGACCTGTTCATCAGTAAGGCGGCTATGATCGCCCATAGCCTCGAACTCGGCGTGGCAAGCTTCCGGGGCGAGATGCTGGCACCGGGCGTGCGGCTCCGTCCGGCGGGCCTGTGACGCGACGCAATGCCAAACGGATGTCCTTCACGATCCAGGAGTGCGCTGTTTCGGGTAAAATTGCCACAGACACCACCCAACACGCGTGCGACCGCGTTCTTGCTGAGCGGGAATTTCTCGAGAAGTTTCCATAACGGACGGCGGACATGAACAGCATCACATTTTTCCGAAAGCCAATCGTCAAATATAGTCTGATCGCTGCTGGCATCGCCGCAACCGTCTGGCTCGCCATCACGATCGCGACGAACCGGCCGCTTGCGGTCACGGTCGCGGCGGAGGAACGCAATGTCGCGATCCGCGTGTTCGGCCTCGGCACGGTGGAAGCGCGGGTGCTGTCGAAGATCGGGTTCGAGGTTGGTGCGACCCTCGTAGACCTCAGCGTCGACCATGGCGACCGCGTCAAGAAGGGGCAGGTGCTCGCTCGCCTGGCGACCGGCGAGCAGGAAGCCAAGGTGGCCAAGGCGCGCGCGGCGCTGGCGATTGCAGAGGTCAACATCCTGCGCGCGGCCGCCAATATCGAGAAGGCGCAAGCGATCTTCGCTCAGAAGCGCGACGCCAATACACGCAAGCAGTCGCTGGCTGGTCGCGATATCGTTTCGCTGCAATCAGCCGAAGAGACATTGCGAGACGAGGCCGTTGCCAAGGCCGACGTTTCGGTCGCCAAGAGCGAAGCTGAGAGTGCCAGGGCGCAACTTTTGGACGCGCAGGCGCAACTTCGGTTTGAAGAGACGATGCTGAGCCACCGCACGCTGTTGGCGCCTTACGATGGCCTCGTCATCGAGCGCCACAAGGAGTTGGGCACCGTTATCAAACCCGGCGATCCCATTTTCACGCTGATCGCCGACGACAGTCATTGGGGCCTCGCCTATGTCGACGAGGCGCGCGCTGGCTACATCCAGGAAGGCCAGCCGGTCGAGGCACGGTTACGCTCACGCCCAATGGACAGTTTCACCGGACAAGTCGTTCGCATCGGCCTCGAGAGCGATCGCGTCAGCGAAGAGCGGCGCGTTTACATCCGGGGAGACAAGCCGCCGTCTCGCTTGCATCTGGGCGAGCAGACCGAGTTCAAGATCACGGTCGCTATCCTCGACAAGGCCTTGCTGGTGCCGGAAGCCGCCGTCCACGGCTATGACGGACGTCAGGGCACGGTATGGACCGTTGAGGACGGTCGTCTCAGACAACGCGAAGTCAAGTTCCGTCACCGTACCGAGGACTCCCGGCTGGAGATCGTTTCCGGTCTCCCGCCGGCAGCACAGGTCGTCACCAGCGTCGGCGCCGGCTTCAAGGACGGCCGCGCGGCACACGTGAGCGTGGAGCCATTGGCGCCGGGTCCGGCGGCGGAGACGGCGCAATGAACCTCGCGTATCGCGATATCCGCCACAACCTGTTCCGCTTTCTGTTGACCTGCGTCGGGCTCGGACTGCTGCTCGGCGTGGTGCTGGCGATGATCGGAATCTACAAAGGCCTTGTCGTCGATGCCCTGACCATCGCGCGCTCGCCCGCCGTCGATGTTTGGGTCGTGGAGGCCAATTCGCGCGGCCCGTTCGCCGAGGCGTCCCGCATTCCAGGCGACACCCGCGAGGCTATCGCGCGCATCGCCGGCGTGGCGGCTGCCGGCAGTCTCACCTATCAGACGGTTGAAGCCGAGCATGTCGGCGCCAAGCTGCGCCTTTACGTGATCGGCTATGAGCTTGGCCGCCCCGGCGGACCACCCGAAATCGTCGAAGGCCGCCATATCGGCCGCAGCCACTTCGAAATTGTCGCCGACCGAACGAGCGGCCTCACGCTTGGCGCAACGCTGAAGCTCGGCCGCAATAGGTTCACCGTTGTCGGGATCACCCAGCATCAAGTCGCATCCGGCGGTGATCCAGCCATCTTCATGACGTTGCTCGACGCACAGAAGCTGCAATTCGACCTCGCGCCCGCGGCTGCCCGGGTGCAGATCGCGCGCGGCGCCGGTCCCGCCAGCCGCGACACCGTCAACGCCGTTGTCGCGCGGCTGCAGGCGGAGGCTTCTGCCGATGCTGTGGCGGACGTCATCCATCGCTGGAAACATCTCTCGGCCATCACCCAGGAGGCGCAGGAGTTGATCCTGACGCGCTCGCTTGTCGATCGTGCCCGGCGTCAGATCGGACTGTTTACGACGCTCCTGCTGATCGTTTCGGCTGTAATCATCGCACTGATCATCTATACGATGACGATGGAGAAGCTGAAACAGATCGCCACGCTGAAACTGATCGGCGCACCGGACCTCACTATCATCAGCATGATCGTCCAACAGGCACTCGCGCTTGGCTTCATCGGTTTTGCGATCGGCGCGCTCCTGATCGTCAATATCAAGGACTATTTCCCGCGGCGTGTCGTGCTCGAATCCGACAACGTCATGGTGCTCGGCCTCATCGTCTTCGTAGTGTGTCTGCTGGCGAGCGGGCTCGGGGTGCGGGTCGCGCTCAAGGTCGATCCCGCATCCGCGCTCGGAGGTTGATATGGGGGAGCCACAGGCGTCTCATCCGCTGGTCCGCGTCGAGCACGTGGCCAAGCACTTCGGCGAGGGGGACTCGCGCGTCGATGCGCTGCGCGATGTTTCGATCGATATCCATCCCGGCCAAGTCGTCGCGCTGCTCGGGCCCTCGGGCTCCGGCAAGACGACTCTGTTGAACGTCATTGGCTGCATTATCGATCCAAATGCTGGATCGATGGAACTCGATGGCGAGCGTGTGCTCGAGAATGGGAAATGGCTGCGCTCGAACTTGCGTCAGCTCAGGCTCGACAAGATCGGATTCATCTTCCAGGCTCACAACCTGATCCCATTTCTCAACGCAGCCGACAACGTCGCGCTCGTGCTGCAACTGGCCGGCGCGGATGCCGGGACCGCGCAGGCACGCGCGCACGAGCTGCTCGATTATCTGGAGGTCGGCCATCGCAAGTCGTCGATGCCGGCACAGCTCTCGGGCGGTGAGGCTCAGCGCGTCGCCATCGCCCGGGCGCTCGCCAACCGCCCACGCATCATCCTGGCCGACGAGCCGACGGCAGCTCTCGATTCCAAACGCGCCGGCATCGTCATGGACCTGCTGCGTAAGGTCGCCGTCGATCAGGAAGCGGCCATCATCGCGGTCACCCACGACGACAAGATCTTCAACCGCTTCGATCGCATCTTCCATCTGCGCGACGGAAGGCTCGATCTCGATGGGTCAAGAGGACAGGTGTCCGGATTGGAGAAATGCTGACATCAATGCATTCCGATGTTTTCCGGACTGCAAGTGGCCCACCTCGACGAGCACCAACTTGCCGCAGATCGTCAGCTATTTGGGGTGTCGCGTCAAGTTGCCGCAATGTTCCGTTGACTGGCCACTTCTGGGGGAAGAGGATGCGGGCTGGACAGGGGCGCCACTCGACGTGGCTTGACCCACCTCGACGGTTCCGACAACGGGTGGCACCAGCCGCTTCTAGAGGCGTCGCGTCTGCTCCCCTGATCCGCCAGATCGACCGCTGGCCGGTGACGGAGGGGGACATCGCCCTTTTCGTTTCGGGTGCCCTAACCGAGAGGCTCTTCGTCGTCCGGTGGCACCCACCGGGCGGGTATCGGCGCGTTCGGATCAGGCGGCCACGTCTCGCCCACAGGCGGGCCAAACTTGGCGTCGGGGTCGTCCTGCAGGCGCCGCTGGTAGTCGATGGTCCAGCGCGAATAGCGCTCGAACTCGTCGGCCGTTATCTCGCGTGGGGGCCGCGCCGGGTGATGCTCGCCGACGCCGAACACCTCGTGCGCCATGATCGCGGTCTCGGCGACTTTGCCGAACCGCATGTTCGGGAAGCCCCACTCGTCGTCCGGGCCGTCATGCTAAAAGCATGCCTCCGGCATGACGCAGCCGCCACGCATCCCCTCATCGTTCATGTGCTCGAAGGGGGCCTGCTGGTACTGCGCGCCGAAGTTATAGGCGCCGACGTCGAGCATGCACTCGTAGAGCTGTTGCCGTCCCTCGATCGCAGACGCTAAGGCCTGCCCTTTGCGGCGCAAGTAGGTGCGGCCGCTCGACAACTTCCACCGCTCGTCGGCCACCGCGATCGCCGGTATGCTGAGGTGCACCCAGGGCTGCTCGCCGCCGAGCAAGTGTCCGCTCAGGTCATCGACGTGCAGCCGCTGCATCAGGACGATCACGGCCCCGGTCTTCTTGTCGTTGAGCCGCTGGATCACCTTAGCGTCGAACCACTTCTTGACCGCATTGCGTTTGGCGGCATCGTGAACCTGACTTGGCGCGATCGGATCGTCGATGACGATGAGGTCGGCGCCGCGGCCGATCAGCGTGCCCCCAACCACGGCCGCAATGCGCCGGCCGCCGTGCGGGAGGTGGAGGTCCCGCGCCCGCCCCTCGAGTTTCAGATGCGGGAACAGGGCGCGGCAGCGCTGTGACGCCACGAGAGTCTTGGTCGCCGCTTCGAAGTCCGCCGCCAACTCCTTGGTTCCGGCGACCGACATGATCTGCCGACCGGGGTTCTTGCCGAGAAGCCAGGTAGGCAAGGCGATCGAGGTGGCGAACGACTTGAGACTTCGCGGTGGCATGTTGATGATGAGCCGGGTGATCTCGCCGCGTGCGACACGAGAAAGGTAGTCGGCGAGCACGTCGATGTGCGGGGTCTCCACGAGGCGCTGACCGGGATGCAGCTCGTGGAAGGCAAAGCGCAGGAACGCGGGGAAGTGCTGCCGATAGAGCGCAGCGAACTGCTCAGCGGTTGCCATGGTCATCCTCTTGGTGGTCGAGTTCGAGGAAGGCGGCGAGCAGGGCGGCGTCATCGGTATCCGTCGGTGCGAACGGCTCGACCTCGCGGTTCTTCTCGAGATGCGCAAGCACGAACTGCGAGGCCTTGGCATCGCCCTTGATGGCGCGGTTGACGAGTTGCTTGATGATCGCCTCGCGCTTGGTGATGCGCTTCTCGCGGCCGGCCTCCTGGACTGGAATCGTCGTGTCGAGTTCGGCCTGGATCAGCTTGTGCAGTTCCTTCGACTTGCGCGGCCTACCCTTCGCGTTGCCGCTCCGGCCGGGCTTGAACTGCGTAGACTTGGGAGACCGGCCGTAGCCGACCTCGTAGTCGTCCTCTGGCTTGTCATCGTCGTCGCGCATCAGGCGGCCTCCTCTGCCGGAGTCTCGGCTCCACGCAGGGCGGCGGCTTCGTCGAAGCAGTGGCCGGTCGCCTCGAGCTCGGCGGCGAGGCCGCAGACCTTGGCCGTCGATCTTCACGTTATTAAGCGGGTCTTGCCGAAGGCGAGCAAGCAACAGAGCTGAAGACCATCTCCGCTTTCTCGCCTGCGAGCAGCCGCGCATAGGTCTCGGGCGCAAGCGCATCGCCGCAGATCAGCCGGTGGCGGCCGATCTGCCAGATGTCGCCCAGTCGCGTGACCGCGGGGTACGTCGCGACTGCGGGTACGGTGTCGGCCGGATCAGCCTTGACCTCGGGTGCCTCGGCAGCGCCGAGCAGCACGTCGATTTCACCCATTTCGAAGCCGGTCAGCGTCACGTCGAAATCGACCTCGATCTCGCTCAGGTGCTGCAGCTCGATCGCAAGGATGTCGCGGTCCCAGCCCGCCTTCTCGCGCTCGTGTCCCGATCGCGACGTTCGCCACCTCCTACCGCAAGCGCCCGACGAACGTCGCGATCGATCAGGACACGAGCAAACCATGACTTGGTCGTGTGATTTGCGATCGCGAGGTCCGCAACCGACCAAGCCGCACCCGACCGGCGGACCTCGCGATCATCACACGACGGCAGTTGTCGGCAAGGATGTAGGCGCGCTTGTGCGCCTCCGTCAGGTGCTCGAGCCGCACGCAGGGCACGGTGTCGTGGCCGAGCTTCCTGGCGGCTTCGACGCGGCCATGACCGGCGATGATCTCAGCGTGGCGGTCGATCAGGACGGGGTTGTTGAAGCCGAACTCGCGGATGCTGGCGGCAATCTGCTCGATCTGCTTCGGGCTGTGGGTGCGGGCATTGCGGGGATAGGGCCGCAAGGCGCCGGTCGGCAGGTGCTCGATGACGAGCGGGGGCGTGGACATCGGTCAAACCTCCATGAAACAGGGTCCAACCGGCGATCTGGGAGTGGTCCCCCGACGCTCCTTTCATTCGAAAGGGAAATGGATTTTGTGAAGGTTCGAGGCGCGCCTCGATGGTCAATCACCGCCCGCATTGGCAGGGGCGGAGCCGTCGTCATTGTCGTCGGCGAGCAGCTTCTTGACCTTGCTGACGAGGTTCAGGATGCTTCGGTCCGACTGGTCCTCCAGCGTTGGAAGCCGTTTGCGAATGTGGGCACATGCGATCGAGCTTGCCGTCGGGAGCTTGCAACAATCATCGTAGCGACCTCGCTTCAGGCCGCGCTCTCGGAGCTGGCCTTGTTCGCTCTCGGCGTCTCTCAATGCCTCGGCGTAGGCGCCCGGCAGCATAATGAGTTCGACCTGATCGCGAGACGCCAGCCTCTTCTTGGGCGCCCCCTGGCGGCGCACGCGCTTGCCGCGAAGTTGTTGGGTGACGGCGATCCGGAGGTTCTCGGGCAGCGGCTCGTCGCAAAACTCATCGACCAGACGGGCAAGCTCCTCGGGAGTGAGGGTCACCTCGCCGCCGGCACCCTCATCGGCCAGCTTGCGCAGCAGAGGGCCAGGCCCGCCGTTCATCCAGGCGGCCATAGGGTGGCCGCCCTGAAGTGCGCGGGGTGTATCGAATTTCAGGGGGCGAAGGTCGGTCAGGCTATTCTTGGCGTGGGGCCGGCTCTTCGATGGCGGTCGGTTATTCATGGCGATGGCCGCTGCGTGGCAGTTACAGGTCTTCATCACCTTAGCCGACAAGGACCTCGAATTCCGTTTACGAAGCCGGGCAACGTCTGCGTCGGCGGGCGCCTAGTCCGCGAGTGAGACGTAGCCGGCGCATCCATCGACTCGAACCTGCAGGCTACTTTGCCGCCGCCGCGCTGGATTTCCGCTGTCGTGGTCGATACGACAGGCTTCGAACGCATTCCGCAGGCCGCGTGCCTTATAGCCGCCAGCAAGCCGATCGGGCGCTTGCCCCAGTTCAATGTCGGCGCCGATCGCTACGACAACATGGACGCGAAGTGCCCCTTTGGGCCGCGACGCTACCGATGCGAAGGGTAGCGGCGCGGCCGAACTGGCAGGCCCGACGACTGGCAGGACGCAAGAAAACAGGTGCGGTCCAGGAGGAATGAACTTAGGCTGGCATTGAGATGTCGCGGATCGCGCAAGACTTCACGGTTGGGGGCAACTCGTTCTCTCTGACGGGCGCGGGCAGATTTCGCCGGCAATGGGTTCCCTGATAGTGCGTGGGAGTTCCCTGTTCCCCTGAAGAAATTCCCTGTTTGGTCCGAAAAATTCCCTGTTCCGTCCGCAGGGAATTTTCGCGCCAAGTCACGGAAATAACGCGGAGATTAGCAATTTCGTGATCGAAAATCGCCCAGAATCCGCGAAATTTCCCTGTTATGATCCGAGACCCGTTCGCCGTGGCCTGCCTCCACTGCCATATGCCATTGAAATTGATTACTAATTTTCGATTTTCGCGACCTCATCCCACAACTCACCCCACAGCGACGCAATGTTGGGCGATGCAACTCCGTTTGCCGCTCGCCCTCTGGTCCTTCGGGATCGTCCGCGCTGCCAAGTCCGTCGGCGGTTTGAGCGACTGCCACGGGCGGGGCGATGTCGAAACGGGTGTTCATCAGCTATCGACGGGACGACAGTGCCGGACACGCAGGCCGTGTCCATGACCGGCTGGAGAGAGAATTCGGTCGCGACCTCCTGTTTATGGATGTCGATGCGATCCCGCTGGGGGCGAACTTCGCCAAAGTGCTGGGCGATGAGGTCGGCAAGTGCGACGTGTTGCTGGCGATCATCGGCCCCGGCTGGCTCGACGCACGAGACGATGCGGGTAACCGTCGCCTCGACAACTTGAACGACTTTGTCCGGATCGAGATCGCCGCTGCGTTGAAGCGGGATATCCCGGTTATTCCGATCTTGCTTGAGGGCACGCGTGTACCACGCCCCGAGCAACTCCCAGAAGACATGCGGGAACTGGCGTTCCGCAACGGCCTCGATGTCCGCCACGCCTCTTTTCACATCGACATGGACAAGCTCATTCGGGGGTTGAAGCCGGCGGCACCGCGCCCTTCGGCACCCATAGCTCCAACGCCGCCCGACCGCTCCGCCGAAGACCGCATCAAGGTCGACGCCGCCATATACAACGGCGCAAACGATGGCTGGTTCAAGCCGGGCGCGGGCAAGTCCGAATGGTTCCAGGACATTCCCGGCGGGCCGGAAATGGTGGTCGTGCCGGCGGGCAGCTTCCTGATGGGATCGCCGGACAGTGAGCCAGGGCGCTTCGGTGACGAAGGCCCCCAGCATTCAGTCACAATCGCCAAGCCCTTCGCCATCGGGCGACATGCCATCACGCGCGGGCAGTTCGCCGCGTTTGTCAACGACACGGGTCACAAGACCGAGGGCGGCGCCCATGTCTGGAAGGGCGACAAATGGGAGTTGGATGCCAGTGCGTCCTGGCGTGCTCCTGGCTTTGCACAGGATGACAGCCATCCCGTCGTCTGCGTCAACTGGGATGACGCGACGGCCTACACTGAATGGTTGTCGAAGAAGGCCGGCAAAACTTATCGGCTCTTGAGCGAAGCCGAGTGGGAGTACGCAGCGAGGGCGGGCACCACCACACCGTTCTGGTGGGGGGCAACGATCACGCCAAGCCAAGCGAACTATAACGGCACCGCCGTCTACGAGGGCGGTGGCTCGGAAGGCGACGGTTCCCGTGGGGAACTTCGAAGCAAACCCCTGGGGGCTGTTTAACGTGCACGGCAACTGTTGGGAATGGTGCGAGGACGTCTGGCATGACACCTACAACGGCGCGCCGCCGGATGGCTCGGCATGGCGTCAAGGCGGCGAGCAACGTCGCCGTGTTGTCCGCGGCGGTTCCTGGATCATCAATCCGCAGAACCTCCGCTCTGCCAACCGCAACAGGAACGTCACCGTTAGCCGGTACGTCTTCCGGGGTTTCCGGCTCGGGAGGACGCTTACCCCTTGACTCTTTTAACCTTTACTTCTTAGCGGAGGTCCAGGAGGCGTAGCCTCCCGGCGGCTCACGGAATCAAGTCCTGAAACCATGGTCGACAGCATCCCGACCGCAGACGGCTCGCCGGCCCCCACAGCGCCGGCCGCGTCCGACCAACTCTCCGTCTTCATCTCCTACTCCCGGCGCGACAGCCTCGACTTCACCAAGCAGCTCGCCAAGGCGCTGGAACTGCTCGGACACAAGCCCTCGGTCGATCTCCAGGGTATTTCCGGCGGCGACGAGTGGCAGGCCCGCCTGCACGAGATGATCCTCGAAGCCGACACGGTGATCTTCGTGCTGTCGCCGGAGTCCGCCGCCTCGCCCATCTGCGCGTGGGAGGTCGAGGAGGCTCACCGTCTGGGCAAGCGCATCTTGCCGGCGATCGGCCAACTGCTGGGCGGCGTCAAACCGCCCGGGCGCATGCAACGGCTGAACTACATCCACTTCCCGCCGATGATGCCGTGCCGGACTCCGGCTTCGGCCACGGGCTTGCCAAGCTCGATGCCGCGCTTAAGACCGACCTTTCCTGGCTACGCGAGCACCGCCTCCTGCTGATGCGCGCCGAAGCCTGGGCGGTGCGTGGACGCGACCCCAATCGGTTGCTGTCGGCGGGCCTGCTGTCCGAGACCGACGCATGGCTCGCCACCCGGCCGGCGACGGCGCCAGATATCACGGTGGTTCAGCGCGCCGATCTCGATGCCTCGCGCGCGGCCCTCGACAAGGAGCGAACCCTCCGCGAGCGGGATCGGGCCAT
>JBGSQO010000133.1:0-7248 GCA_041738055.1 Filomicrobium sp. | reverse complement strand
GCGTGGCGACCAGCGGCCCCGCCATCGCCGCCGAACGCGATGACGCCATCCTGCGCCGCGCCCGCAAAGACGTGCCGTTCCAGCGGTTCCTGATCGTCGGCGGCGAAGTCGCGGGCGTCATCGAGGGCCGCACCGGTACCTTGCGGGATGCCTCCGGCCGCGATCTCACCAAGGAACGCAAGAAGGCGCTGAAGGCGGCCAAGGCGTTGCGCTTGCGATTGGCCTCGGTCGAACTGCAGCGGATCGAGGGCCGCTCCATGGTGGTGGCCGTGTCCGCCCTGCCGTCGCTCAGGAAGTTCCACGAGCTGACCGGGCGGGATGCCGCTCCGGCAATCATCGCCGATATCGAGGCCCACGTCCGCTCGCTGCATCACCACGCCGAGCCGGAAGGCGAGAACGGGGACGGCGGGAGCGCCGATTCGGTGACGGCGGAGGGTGGGGGGTAGGGTTTGCCACCGCCTGCCCGCACTTCGCTTCGCGAGCGGGGCTGGCCCCGCACCCCACTGTGAGGCACAGCCTCCCAGACCCTCCAGTTTTTCTGACCAAGTCAAAAAAGAGGTGGGTCCGGGAGGTCATACCCATCGAACGAATTCCTCAGTATCGCTCTCGGGTGACCGCGCCTTCCGGCTGGCTCTCGGAACGAGTGTCGGAAGGCGCAAAGAAAGAGAATACCGTCCGGCCGATCGGACAGCATAATGAGTCAGCGATTGGTCCGGACGGTATCGCCTCCCGGGCGGGGCATAGGGCGGCAGCCCCATTGGCGAAGCCAGTCGCGCTACGGCCGTTACGACCTCACCCCGACGTCACCAACTCCCCTGCAAGACCCTTGGCGATCAGGGCGCGGGTGTTGTGAACGCCATACAGCTCGATGAACGAGCCGAAGCGGGGGCCTTGGGACGAGCCCAGCAGCACCTCGTAGATCGCCTGGAACCACGAGCGCAGCGTGTCCTTGTCGTAGCCGTTGGCCTTGCCGGCATCGAACACGAGGTTCTGCAGGTCGGAAGCCGTCGCGCCCTCGGGAGCGGCTGCCAGGGCTGCATCGAGCGCCTGAAGTGCCGCCCGCTCCTGTTCGCTGGCCGGGCGGAACCGCTTGGTCGGCGCCACGAAGTCGGCGTAATAGGCGACCGCGTAGCCGGCGAGCTTGTCCGTCACCGGGTGGCTGTCCGGCGTCGCATCGGGGGCGAGCCGCTTGATGAAGCCCCAGAGCACCGCCTTGTCGTGGGCGTTGGAGGCGGCCACGAGGTTCAACAGCAGCGCGAACGTCACCGGCATGTCGGCCGCTGGCGGGGCGCCGCAATGGATGTGCCAAGCCGGATTGTCCAGCTGGCCCTTGCCGTCCTGGCCCGGATAAGCGGCGACGAACTGCAGGTACTCGTCGACGGCGCGCGGGATCACGTCGAAGTACAGCTTCTTGGCTGTCTTCGGCTTCTGGAACATGAACAGCGACAGGCTTTCGGGGCTCGCGTACTTCAGCCAGTCCTCGATGGTGAGCCCATTGCCCTTGGACTTACTGATCTTCTCGCCCTTGTCGTCGAGGAACAACTCGTAGTTGAAGCCCTCGGGCGGCGTGCCGCCGAGCGCCTTGCAGATCTTCGAGGACAGCGTGACCGAATCGATCAGGTCCTTGCCGGCCATTTCGTAGTCGACGCCGAGTGCCGTCCAGCGCATGGCCCAGTCGGCTTTCCACTGGCACTTGACCGCGCCGCCCGTCACCTTGGTCTCGGTCTTCTCGCCCGTCTCGGGGTCGAGGTAGACGATGGTCCCGGCCTTCGGATTGCGCTCGATCATCGGCACCTGCAGCACCTTGCCGGTGCGCGGGCAGACCGGCAGGAACGGCGAATAGGTCGCCCTCCTCTCGGCCCCCAGCGTCGGCAGGATGATGTCCATTACGGCATCGTAGACATCGAGCATCCTGAGCAGCGTGCCGTCCATCATGCCGGACTTGTAACAGTCGGTCGCCGAGAAGAACTCGTACTCGAACCCGAACTGATCGAGGAAGGCGCGCAGCCGGGCATTGTTGTGATGGGCAAAGCTCTCGTGCGTGCCGAACGGGTCGGGCACGCTGGTCAGCGGCTTGTCGAGGGCGGCCGCGAGCAGCTCCGGATTGGGCACGTTGGTGGGCACCTTGCGCAGCCCGTCCATGTCGTCGGAAAAGCATACGAGCCGCGTTTTCCGCTCACCCCCGGTCAGCACCTCGAAGGCGTGGCGAACCATGCTGGTGCGCGCCACCTCGCCGAACGTGCCGATGTGTGGGAGCCCCGACGGCCCGTAGCCGGTCTCGAAAATGACGGTCTTGTCGGGCCCGCCCTTCAGCTTCTCCAGCCGTTTGATCAGCCGGCGCGCTTCCTCGAACGGCCAGGCCTTGGCCTCGGCGGCTAAAGAGGCGAGCGCGGTATCGCCGGGCGTCACGGCCGTCATCGGGGGTATCCATCTGTCGAAGTCGGGAGCAGCGCGCGGGGCCGGTCGAGCCGGGTTGCCCGCTTCAGCCGTCTATGCAAGAGCATGGGCCAAGCGTCAATGATACCGACCGCCGCCGCGACCCGAGGGAGTGCCGCCATGCCGACCGCCGCCAGCCTGAGCCCCGCCGAGGCTCTGATCTACGCCATGGTGACGACGTCGGCCGTCGACAACCAGATGTCGGATGCCGAATTGGCCCGCATCGGCGCCACGGTGAAGGAGTTGCCGGCGTTCGACGGCTTCGATGCCGACAGCGTGCTGCTGACTGCGCAGGCCTGCGGGCGGATGATGTCGGGGCCGGACGGTCTGGATACGGTGCTGAGCGAAATCGCCGCTGCGCTCCCCGCCCACCTCTATGAGACCGCCTATGCGCTGGCCGCCGACGTCGCCGCCTCCGACACGCGCCTGCGCCAGGAAGAACGCCGCTTCCTCGATCTGCTGGCCGGGGCCCTGGAACTGGACAAGCTGACGTGTGCGGCGCTGGAGCGGGCGGCGAAGGCAAGGAATATGCGAGTTTGATCCCGCACCGCCCATTGAAGGTGCTCGTCCTCGGCGCGACAGGCACCATCGGCCGGGCGACGACGCGTGCTCTCGTGGCGCGCGGAAACGATGTCGTTTGCTTCGTCCGTCAACGCTCGGACGGGGCCGCTCAGCCGATCGCGGGCGCCCGGCTCCATGTCGGCGATGCGATGGCTCCCGATGCCTTCACGCCCGAGTGGTTTGCCGCCGAAGGCTTTGGAGCGGTCGTCTCCTGCCTTGCCTCGCGCACCGGCGTGCCGGCCGACGCCTGGGCCATCGACCACGGCGCCCACAGCCGGGTACTCGCCGCCGCAAAAGCTGCCGGGGTGACACAGATGGTTCTGCTGTCGGCCATTTGCGTGCAGAAGCCGTTGCTGGCGTTCCAGCACGCCAAGCTCGCCTTCGAACGCGAGTTGATCGCCTCGGGGCTGACCTTCTCGATCGTCCGGCCGACGGCGTTCTTCAAGTCGCTGTCGGGCCAAGTCGAGCGCGTGCGGCAAGGCAAGTCGTTCCTCGTGTTCGGCGACGGGCGTCTGACCGCCTGCAAGCCGATCAGCGACGGCGACCTTGCCACCTATATCGCCGATTGTCTCGATGACTTGAGCCGCCACAATCGCATCTTGCCCATCGGCGGGCCGGGTCCGGCCATCACCCCGCGCGAGCAGGGGGAGAAATTGTTCGAGTTGACGCGCCAGAAGCCGCGCTTCCGGCATGTGCCCGTGGCGATGCTCGATGCGATCATCGGGGGGCTTGCGACGGCGGCCCGGATCGTACCCTCGCTGCAGCCGAAGGCCGAACTCGCCCGCATCGGCCGCTATTACGCGACCCAATCCATGCTGGTATGGGACGAGGCCGCCAGCCGTTACGATGCGGACGCCACGCCGGAGACCGGAACCGACCGGCTGTTCGAGTTCTACGCCCGTCTGATCGCCGGCGAGGCCAGCCTCGAGCGCGGCGATCACGCGGTATATTGAGACTTGGGGGTCGAGAGCCGGGACCCTGTCCGTGCACGCCGCCCCGAAGCTGGACACGCTGACGTGTGCGGCGCTGGAGCAGGCGGCGTAGGCGAAGGATGGGAGGGAGGTAAGGGCAACTCGAATAATCGGCTGCTTGAAACCATTGCCGACAGGATACGACCTCTATTTCAAAAATCCAAGTAGGCGATCGCGCTGGCTCTCGTGCCCCTTATCGGTCCTGCAAGGCCGCAACATAGAACTGGACAAATCGTCTGAGCTTGAGCCAAGCTGCTCAATTAAGACGTGGATTGGCGAATTGCCAGACACCTTAGGGGCAGTTGTATGACTTCTCAAACCATCTCCATAGCTAATCTGAACGAGCGACACCCAGGACTGACGGAAGAGATCGCCGCTTACTATGCGCAAGGGGCTCGTGTCTGTCTTGATCGCCACCACGCGCCGCCGCGTGCTATGCGGATCGAAAGAGAATCGCGTACTGAAGACTGCTCCCTTAACTGGGAGGCAACTAGCGAAGACGTGAGAAATGCTTGGGGTAATAGCGAGGACGCCACACGTGACGGCGCCTACATCTTGGCACTCGCCGCGATCGAGCATACAGAAGAGTTAGTTGCTGTGCATCGTGCGCAGTCGCGATCGGGTGCCGACTATTTCGTTGCGCCAATAGGCTCAAAGAAGGGCGACCTAGAAAACGCCATCCGCCTTGAGGTGTCCGGCATCGATAAGAGCGACCCACCAAAATTGCGCGCGCGATTGCAGCAAAAGAAAGAGCAAACGCGACGAGGGGACAGCGACAAGCCAGCCATCGCTATCGTCGTCGGGTTCAGTTCTGCAGTTGTGGTTATGGAACACGTTGCCAAATGACTTGGCTTCAGGCACATACTCGAAGCGAAGAATTGGCTTCGGCAGCGGAGGTTGCTGAGCGGAGCGGGCGTTATGTTGTCGCCATATCGTTGTATCACGCGGCAGCGCAGAGCGAGGATCAGGCCCTTTCGTTTGTTGATGATGCGAAATCGCGAACTGTCGGCATCCTGGCCGTCAGTGCAGCGGCACTTTACATCAGGGCTCGTCAGTTTCAAGAAGCGGAGCGCGCCGCGCTTCGCGGCCTAAATAGGCCCACAGTAAGTGCATCTCATCGTTTCCAGCTTCGGCAACTCTTGCAAGACGCCTGGATCGAGCAAGACAAGAAAGCATCAGACACAAAGTTCTTGCCTGGACAGGTTCACGTTGCCGTAAAAGGCGGACAGGTAATGTACGGCGGAGCCCCTTTGGATCTTATAGTTGACAAGGTGAAGGCCATCCAATCGATCTTTTATAGGACTATTGAGGATATTCGCGGCGAGCCGCTCCGCAAGCGAGGCATGCCTAAGCCTGAGATTGTTCAGTCATGCCAACCATGGCTCTTCCAAGCACCACCCGGCAGTTACCAGTTCGCCGTCGCGGTCCAAGAGCCGAATCAGCCAGACTTCTTTCGCGAGGACATTGATCCGCAGCGGATAGTTCAGCAATTCCTGAATGTCATACGTGCGGGCGTTTCCGGAGATCCCGCCGAGTTAGAGCGTGCTGTTCCACGCAAGGATTATAGGGATGCATTTCTGAAGCTCACGCGAACTCTGGCTCCTCCAGCGCGTGGCGATACTTTTTCGTCGATGGAGCTTCGCGGCGCAGGGGACCGTGAAGCTGTCACGCTCGGGCAGGATACACGCCAGACAATCAGCAATCGAATAAAATCAGAGGGTACGTCTCAAAAGTCGAGCGAAGGTGGAACCCAATCTATTGCAGGGGTTTTGCGTGGACTGCATCTCGATAGAAACTGGATAGAAATATTGCATGGCCACGACCTCGTGAAGGTCCACGGCATACGAGACACGTTGGAAGATGTTATCGGCCCAATGACGAACCGGAAGGTAATTGCATCAATTCACATAAAGAGCAATGGGAGCAAGGTGCTTGATGACATTGAACTCGATGAATGAACGCAAAGGGGACGCCGCCGCCTCGATCTCGCGCCACCCAAAAGGTCAAAAAGACTGGAGGGTCTGGGAGGCTGTGCCTCCCAGTGGGGTGCGGGGCTAGCCCCGCTCGCGCAGCGAGGCCGGCGCGGTTGCTGTGTGGGCATCGCAAACGCCGCTAAAATGCCTCGCCCGCGCAGCGACGCGCGCCCGTACCGGTTCACGAACCCGAAGCCGGCTGGATCGCAGCGACGTGCGCCGCCACCGATTCCGCCACGCCTCAGAACCCGAAGATCGCCTGGAACAGGTTGTTGATCGGGCCACCGCCGCCGTAGCCGGGTTGGGCGAACACCTCGGGGCGCTTGAGCTGGACGGGGGCGAGGTGATCGCGACCGCGGTCGATCTCGGCGAAGCGGCCGGCCAGGGCCAGGGTGATGCGCTTTTCGTGGCCGTAGACGTCGGCGAAGGTCTTGACGCTGCCGTCTTCGGCCGCAACGGCCGTCATGTAAGTGATGTGGACGGGGACCTTGCGGTCGAGTGGCACCTGGTTGTTCTCGGGTCCCGACTGCAGCGTCTCGTCGATCTTGTCCTTCGACCAGCCCTTGTCCTGCCGCAACACGGCTTCCGCGAGTTTCAGCGGATTGCGCACGCGCATGCAGCCGTGGCTGAAGGTGCGCACCTGCGAGTTGAACAAGTCCTTGGTCGGCGTGTCGTGCATGTAGGTCTGGTGCTGGTTGGGGAACAGGAACTTGACCTCGCCCAGCACGTTGGCCCCGCCCGGCGGCTGGAACACGTGATAGTTGCGGATGTCGGTGTTGGCCCAATCGACCTGAGCGGCGTCGACATCGCGGCCGTTGTACTGCAGCTTGAGGCCCTGGCGGGCGAGCGCCCCACTGCCGCCGCGCGCGATGGCCGGCAGGATCTCGTTGACCTTGATGGAGTCCGGCACGCCCCAGAAGGGATGGAACACGACGGTTTCCATCTCGTCGGAGAAGACCGGCGTCTGGTTGTTGGTCTGGCCGACGATGATGCGCTCGGCGTGGACGATCTCCTCGCCGTTCTTCACGCGGACCATGAACTCGGGGATGTTGACGGCGACGTGGAACGCGCCGAGGTCGTCGGGCATCCAGCGCCATTGCTCCATGGCGGCGAGGATGGCGCTCTCGCGCACCGGCTCCTCCGACGTGCCGCCGTTGAGGGCCGAGCGCGTCCCCCGGCCGACGAGGCCGTCGGCAGTGAGACCGCCGGTGCCCTGGAACGCCTTGACCGCCGCGACGAGGGCCTCGTCGTACAGGTCCTCGGCGTCCGGCGTGGTGGCAATCTCGAGGCGCTGCCGCAGCAGGGCG
>JBGSQO010000124.1:0-2914 GCA_041738055.1 Filomicrobium sp. | reverse complement strand
GAGGCGATCACGGCGGCCTATCCCTCGATCCGCCAGCGCACGCTCGTCATCTGGTGCCGCGAGGACCCGACTGTACCGCTGTCGACCGGCAAGCGCCTTGCCCACACCATGCCGCGCGCCCGGCTCGAGGTGCTGGAGGGCTGCTCGCATGTGCCGCAGGACGAGCGGCCGGATGCCGTCAACCGTCTGGTCCGCGGCTTCCTGAATTAAGGCGCCTGTCGCAAGCACGGCATTGCCGCTGGGCGTTCGCGCAGATAGAGACGGGGCTCGGACGGGGAACGCCGGGGGGCTTCATGATCTCGCAGTGTCGTATGGTAGGCGCGTGCCTGCTATTGCTCGCTTGGGTTGTGGCCGCTATGGCGCCTGCAGCCGCAAAGGGCCGCAACGGGTCCCCCGAACGGACCATCCAAGCCTGCCTGGAGACGGCGCGGGATGCCGGCTCGTCGCGGACCGAGTGCATCGGCCGCGCCTCCAAGAGCTGCGAGGGGCTCGCAGAAACCGAGAGCGGACAAGCCGTTGCCGACTGCTACGATCGCGAGACGGCGGTCTGGGACGATCTGCTCAATACCTACTACGGCGCTTTGCGCACGCTGTTCGAAAAGCCCAGCGCCGACAAGCTGCGTGCAGCCCAGATCGCCTGGATCTCCTGGCGCGACAAGCGCTGCGAACTGCCCCACCTCGTCCACGACGGCGCAAGCATGGCCCTGCCGATGGCGGCGCGGTGCCTGATGGAGACGACGGCACAGCGGGCGATCGACCTCGCCGAGGCGCTCGACACATTGCAAACCCGCTGATGTTCCTCGCGTAACTGCGGGGTTGGCTCTCGACTGGCAAAGTTCCTCCAGATCAACCGCTGGAGGCCACCATGAAGACCGACACCGCCGAGACCTTCGCCGCCGTCAAGATCATCGCGCTCGCCAGCGTGCTGCTCGTCGGCTCCGCACTCACCAGCCTCAACGTGCTGACGTCGATCACGGCGGGGTTCTGAACTCTGCGCCTTCCGGCCGGCGCTTGGAATGAGTGGCCCGCCTTCCGGCCGGCGCTCGGAACGAGTATCGGAAGGCGCAAACAAAGAATCGTCGGAAGGCGCAAACAATGTGTCGCTGCCGAGCGCACGTGGGGCATCTACCACATCCAGTCCATCGACGCCTACGCGAACCGGCTCAAAGGCTGGCCGTTCCGGTTCCGCGGCGTGGCGACGAAAAACCTCGACAATTATCTCGGCGGGCACCGCTGGATCGACCGCGCCGAGGCTGGTGGTGGCGGCGGAGTCATCCCTATCCCCTCAGCTCCGGAACGCCGCATAAGGCGCGGATATCTTGGTGAGCTGCTTCAGGGTTCTGGCGGTTCGTGAGACGAGACCCTCGATCGTCCGCGCGGCGATGCGCCCCACGCCCCTGGTCTTGCGGCGGTTATACCGGAAGGCGAACTCGTCGAGGGTGGCCTGCAGATACTTGGGCTTCGCCGCTCGGCCTTCGTCTGCACCTTCGCCTCGTGGCGCCGCGCACCCAGACTTTTCGCGTTATAGCCCGCGTGGCCATCGGTGACGACGCAGGCATCGGGGGCGACCTCGCGATCGGCGAAGGCCTTGAGCGTGGCCTCATCGTTGTTGGCGGCGTGTGCGAGGCGTATGCGTCCGCCGTTGCCCGCTTCCGCCGCGACCAGGATCAACTCCTTGTTCGGACCGCCCTTTCCCCCTACCAGGGCCTCGTCCATTTCGACAAAAGGGCCAAGCGGCTCGCTGTCCTGTGAGCGCGCCAGTGCCGTCCGCAACTTGTGCAGCCAGGCCCACGCGGTCTTGTAGGAGCCAAAGCCCATGATGCGCTGCAGATCCTTCGCCGAGATGCCGTTGCGGCGCGAGGAGATCTCGAAAATGGCGCGGAACCAGACCTTGAACGGCTTCTTCGTCTTCTCGATCAGCGTGCCGGAGGTCAACGACGTTTGGTGGCCGCACTCCGCGCACTCGAACAGCGTGCCGCCCCAGCGGGCCTCGAATCAGAAGGCCCGGCAGGCGTCCTCGGTCGCGAACCGCCCCTCGAACTTGACCGTCTTCATCAGAAAATCGCGCCACAGATCGTCGTGGTCGTGGCGAACGTACGTTTCAGGCACGTCAGTGCTCATGCCGCCCTCCTCTTCAGGCCGCCACCGTCCCACACACCTACGCCGGAACCACGGGGATAGGCATGCGTCAGAGGCCTCCTCGATCCGAACCACGAATCGGCGCCGGTCGGCATCGACCCCTTCCAGCTGCAACACCCCGCCCGCCAACTCATTCCGCTGCAGCGACCGGCCTGTGACACTGGCCAGCTAATCTTGG
The DNA here is from genome assembly GCA_041738055.1 of Filomicrobium sp. GTDB lineage: Bacteria > Pseudomonadota > Alphaproteobacteria > Rhizobiales > Hyphomicrobiaceae > Filomicrobium. The sequence continues at coordinate 597 of JBGSQO010000124.1, read as the reverse complement.
AGTGCGTGCAGCGTGCGCTCGGCTGGAAACAGTAGGGTGTCGATGCGCAGATCGCCTCGGTTGAGGGTCCAGGCGAACCCGTAGGCCGATGTCTTCTCCTTGCCGACCAGAGCTTTCGGGATCGATCGGCGAACCCCCGTGACGGGGTCGTCGACGACCGCGAGCTGGGCCAGCGCGCGGTGCTGAGAGAGTGCTGCGAACGCAATCGTCAAAACGAAAATGAAGACCAATAGAATCATCCTGAACTCTCCCCACCTCACGTCGGTCTTCGACGATACCCGATGGAGGCGCGTAGCGCGACGGGTACGGGCAGCCCCCATTTCGACAGCCAGCATGGCGGCTGGCCAATCCAGGCTCCCAAGCCCTTACCTCCCCACGCCTCCCTCGCCCACCACCACGAACGGTGCCCAGACGGAGGGATGCCAGGCGGGGGCCCAGCCGGCCGGACGAGTGGTATCGGTCATGGCGGCGAGTGTGGCGCGGCGCAGGGCCTCGGCGCGGCCGATGCTGCTGTCCTTGGCCAATTCGCCGATGGCGCCGGTGACGAGCTTGACGGCCGCGTGGCTGTCGACCTCCCAGTGCGAGACCAGCAGGGCC
>JBGSQO010000113.1:0-17923 GCA_041738055.1 Filomicrobium sp. | reverse complement strand
CGAAGTGGGCGGCATCCTCGTAGGCGGCCATGGCGCTGTCGGCTGGCAGCCCGAGTTGCCGGCACAGACCCGCCGCGAACGCCTCCGCAGTCGCGACCGTCGCCGGTTTGACTGGGACTTCGCGGTCGATGAGATCGGCGCGCTCCCACAGCGGTTCCCCGTCATGGCGCCAGTACGTGGCGAAGGCCCAGCGCGGCAGCTGCTCGCCGGGATACCATTTGCCCTGGCCGAAGTGCATCAGGCCGCCGGGCGCGAAACTCTGCGTCAGGCGGCGGACCAGATCCTCGGCATAGCGGCGCTTGGTCGGGCCGACGGCCTGGTTCATCCACTCACCGGCTTCCATGTCGGTCGAACTGACGAACGTCGGCTCGCCGCCCATGGTGAGGCGCACGTCGCCCGTTTTCAGCCGCTCGTCGACCTTGTCGCCGAGCTCGAGAATCGCCTGCCATTGCTCATCGGCATAGGGTTTCGTGACGCGCGGGCTCTCGGCGATGCGCGTGATCTTCATGGCGAAGTCGAATTCGACCTCGGCCTTGGTGTGGGCGCCTGAGATCGGAGCAGCCGTCGCCGGGCTCGGCGTGGCGGCCAGCGGGATGTGGCCTTCGCTGGCCAGCAGCCCCGAGGTCGGATCGAGACCAATCCAGCCGGCACCCGGCAGGTAGACTTCGGTCCACGCGTGGAGATCGGTAAAATCGACCTCGGCACCGGCCGGACCGTCGAGTGGTTTCACGTCGGGCTTGAGCTGGATCAGGTAGCCGGACACGAACCGGGCCGCCAAGCCCAGGTGACGCAGGATGTGGACGAGCAGCCAGCTCGAATCCCGGCAGGAGCCGGACCGCTTCTTCAGCGTCTCGGCCGGCGACTGAACCCCCGGCTCGAGCCGGATCAGATAACCGATGTCACCCTGCACCTTCTGGTTGAGGGCGACGACGAAATCGATGGTGCTGACGCCGCTTGGCTTGCCGATGTCGGCGAGGTAAGCCGCCAGTAGGGCGTCCGGCGTCGTCGTCGCCAGATACGGCAACAGGTCGGTCTTGAGGTCGGGCTCATAGGTGAACGGATAGGTCCGCGCACTTTCCTCGAGGAAGAAGTCGAACGGATTGTGGGCTGCCATCTCGGCGACCAGATCGACCGTGACGGAGAATGTCTTCGTCTGTTCGTTCACCACCATGCGGGCGAGGAAGTTGCCGAACGGGTCCTGCTGCCAGTTGAGGAAGTGGTCGCCCGGCTCCAGCGTCAGCGAATAGCTGAGGATATTCGTCCGGCAGTGCGGCGCGGGCCTCAGCCGAATGACCTGCGGGCCCATGGTGACCAGCCGGTCGTAGCTGTAGGACGTCTTGTGGGTGAGCGCGACTTTGATCGACACGTGCCAACAGGCTCCGAGTTGCTGAGGTTGCGCGAATGGCAAGCCGGTCCAACCGGCGCGGGGTCGCCCGCGCCCAGTCGTCAGGTCTTGCGTTTGGACCGTCCCTTACTGGAGCTGGACCGCGGTGGCTCATCGCTCTCGCTCATCGATTGCGATTGAACCTGGGTGCCGCCGGAGGATTGGGATTGCTCCTGCGCGGCGATGATCTCAGTGCCCTCGACCTGAGGGGGCGCCCCGCCGGTTCCTTCGGTCGCAACCGAGACGGGATCAAACAGAGCCGCCCCAGGCGTCTCCGGAGGCGTCTCCTCCAACCCGAAATAGCAGGCACTCAGATCTACCGTCAGGGCGATCAATTCGCGCTGCACGGCATCGTTGAACCCATGCAGGTAGCGCACGAGGCCTGGATCGCGCTTGGCCAGATGCAGCATGTCGTGCAGGTCGCCGATCCGCTTCAAGAGCCGGCCGGGCGTGGACAACCCGCAATGGGTCCGCAGTTCGGTCACCGTGCCGTCGATCCGCATCGTGCAATAGGCGATCGAGCGAGCGAAGCTCTGCTCGAAGATCAGGAACTGCGCGATGGTGGACGGCTGCATCGGCCCGGAGACCAGCCGGCGGAACGCGTGATGGCCACCGCAGGACCGCAGCAGCATCGACCAGTGCGTGAAGTCGCCCAGGGCATCGCCATGCTCGGCGGTGCCGGCCTGGATCTGAGCAAAACGGACATCCAAAAGCCGGCTCATCTGGTCGGCGCGCTCGATCTCCAGGCCCAACTCGAAGAAGCGCCAGCCGGCGTCGCGGTAGAAAGTCGACTGGGCTATCCCGAGGAGTGCGTAGCAATCGGTCTGGATCTGCTCGCAGGTCTGCGCCAGCCGGCTTTCGCTCTCAAGCTCCGCCGGCAGCGCTTCGACGCGCCGATAGGCGCGGTTGATCTGCATCCAGAACTCGGTCGAGACCATCGCCCTGAGCGCGCGGGCGTTTGAGCGCGCCGCCCCGAGCGAGCCGATCACCGAACCCAGATGCTCGCGATCGTTGAGGTAGTAGCGCACGACGTTACGGCTGGTGGCCTCGGGGTAACGGGCAGCAAACTCGGCATGATCGTCGAACAAGGTCAGCAGCCACGACCAGCTCGAGCCCGCGACGCGGCCGCGATCGAACGCGGTTTGGACCATCAGGATGCGGGCAAGGCTGGAGGTGCGCTCGATGTAGCGGCCGAGCCAGAACAGGCACTCGGCATGGCGGGACAAGAGATGCATCAGACCGAGCGCCTCGCCTGCGCCTGGGACTGCGTCTGGCCGCTGGCCCCCTGCTGCTGCTGCTGGCTGCTCGAACCGGAGCCGTCGGGGTAGAGCACCCAGGTATCCTTGGTGCCGCCACCCTGCGAGGAGTTGACGATGATGGAGCCCTTGCGCAGGGCGACGCGGGTGAGACCGCCGGGCAGCACCCACGTCTCCTTGCCGGTGACGGCGAAGGGGCGCAGATCGACGTGGCGCGGGGCGACGCCATCCTCGGTAAGTGTCGGACACACCGACAGATCGATCATCGGCTGGGCGATGAAGTTCGACGGGTTGGCCAGAATAGATGCCCGGCACGCCTCGATCTCGGCGGCACTGGACTTGGGACCGACGACGATGCCGTAACCGCCTGATTCGCCGACAGGCTTGACCACCAGTTCGTCCAGGTGGTCGAGCACATAGGCGAGGTCGCCCTCCTCGCGGCAGATGTAGGTCTTCACATTCGCCAGGATCGCATCCTGCCCGAGATAATACTGAATGATGCGCGGCATGTAGGCATAGACGGCCTTGTCGTCGGCGACCCCTGTGCCCGGCATGTTGGCGACTGTCACTGTCCCGGCCCTCAGGCACGCCATAAGTCCCGGAACGCCGAGCATGCTGTCCGGGTTGAAGGCGAGCGGGTCGAGGAAGGCATCGTCGACACGGCGGTAGACGACGTCGACGCGATGCAAGCCGGCGATGGTGCGGGCGTAGACCCGGTTGTTCTCGACGACCAGATCACGGCCCTCGACCAGCGGCACGCCCATCTCCCGGGCCAGGAAAATGTGCTCGTAATAGGCCGAGTTGAATACACCGGGAGACAACAGCACGATCTGCGGGTCCTCGACGCCCTCCGGCGCCGTTTCGGCGAGTTTCTCGCGCAACCGCTGGCCGTATTCCGACACGTCGCGAACCGAGAAGCCCTCGATGAGATCGGGAAACGCCCGCTGCATCAGGTGGCGGTTCTCGACGACGTAGGACACCCCCGAGGGCGTGCGAGCATTGTCCTCGAGCACCAGGAACTCGCCATTGCGGCCCCGCACGAGGTCAATGCCGGCGACATGCACATAGACCCCGCCGGGCGGCGTGAAGCCCCGCATCTCCGGGCGATAGTAGGGGTTGGTGAGGATCAGTTCACGCGGCACGATGCCGTCGTCGAGGATTTTCTGCGGCCCATACAGATCGGCCAGGAACAGGTTCAATGCGGCCACGCGCTGCTTCACGCCCGCCTCGATATGCTCCCACTCGGAAGCGGTCAGGACGCGCGGAATGACGTCGAAGGGCAACGTGCGGTCGATGGCATCGCGGTCGGAGTAGACCGTGAACGTGACGCCGCGCTCGAACAGTTCGTTGACGGCATCGGCGGCGCGGATGGTCAGGTCTGGCAGCGCCATCTGCTCGAGGCGTTGCCAGAATTGCAGAAGCCTGGGCCGGCTCTCTTCGCCGTCGCCGATCAACTCGCAAAACGAGTGGCCGGGTCGATAGCTGGACAGAAGGGCGGGCTGGGACGGATCGCGGAAGGCGTGGAGCTTGGCCATGAGGGGCCTCTGAATGCTGCAGTGGCGAGATCGGCAAGATGGCACTTCAGCGGAGTCGTGTCCAATCCTTATGCAGTGCAGAAGCTGCTCAAAATTCGGGCATTTTTCTTAAGGCGACAGGAGATCAGGCACCCGATCGGGGACGCGCAATTTGTGGACTGGCCATCCCATCTCCGCGCCTTCCGGCCGGGGAGTCGGACGCCGCAGACAAGCTCCCACACGCCTTCCGGCCGGCGCGCGGAACGCGTGTCGGAAGGCGCCGTCGACCGAGTGAAGACGAGGGGCTCACGCCGCCCCTCGACCCGGCGCAGGCGTTGCCTGATTGACTTGCAGTGCGCCGCGAACGCCCACGCGCCTTCCGGCCGGCTCCCCGGAGGGGACTCGGAAGGCGCAATCAAAAATCCCCGGAAGGCGCAATCAAAGAGCAATCCATCACCCCTTGCGCTCGAGCAGCGGCGGCGCGAACATGAGATGCCGCGCCCTCTCCAGGCGCGGGGTGCGGCACCGCATCCGCTCGCCTGGGCCTCCTCGAACCGGAGGCACCTCAACGAGACGAGCAAAGTGGAGGATACAATGGGCCAATCCGGCAACCCTAGACCGGCCGCAAGCGGGGGGCGCGGCACCCGCGCCATCGCGCTTGTCGGCCCTTACCTTTCCGGAAAGACGACCCTGCTCGAAGCCATTCTGGCGCGCACCGGCGCGATCCATCGGCAAGGCAAGGTCGGCGACGGCACCAGCGTCGGCGATGCCGCACCGGAAGCCCGCGCGCACGGCATGAGCGTCTCTCTGAACATTGCCGATGCCCCATTTCTCGATGACGCCTTCACCTTTATCGATTGTCCCGGCTCGATCGAGTTCCAGTACGAGAGCACGATTGCGCTCACGGCCTGCGATGCGGCCGTCGTGGTCTGCGAGCCCGATCCCAAGCGCGTGTCGGCGCTGCAGTTGATTCTGAAGCAGCTCGAGGACCGCGGAATTCCGCATTTCCTGTTCCTCAACAAGATCGACAGTTTCGCGACCCCCGTCCGTGACATCATCCCAATGCTGCAGCCGGCGAGTTCTCGACCGCTGGTGCTGCGCCAGATCCCGATTTGGGAGAACGGCATCGCGACCGGTTTCGTCGACCTCGCCTCGGAGCGCGCCTACGTCTATCGCGAGCATGCCCCCTCCGAGATCGTGGCAATGCCGGACGCCCTGCGCGCGCGCGAGACCGAAGCGCGCTTCACCATGCTGGAGCAACTCGCCGACTACGATGATGCGCTGATGGAGCAGCTCATCTCCGACATCATGCCGCCGAAGGACCGGGTCTTCGACGATCTGACCGCCGACCTCAGAAGCGGCGTCATCTGCCCGGTGCTGCTCGGTTCGGCCGAGCACGGCAACGGCGTCGGCCGGCTGCTCAAGGCCCTGCGCCACGAAGTTCCGTTCGTCGAGGAGACCGCCCGGCGCCTCGGCGTCGACGAGGCAAGCTCGGCCGCCTTCGTGCTGAAGACCCAGTATACCTCGCACGGCGGCAAGATGTCGGTCGCGCGCATCTTGAAGGGTACCGTTGCAGATGGCGCGACCCTGCTGGCCAGCGATGGGCGCGAAGAGCGCGTCTCGGGTCTGTTCCAGATCCAGGGCGAGGACGCGACCAAGCGCGGCACGGCGGAGGCCGGCGATACGGTCGGCATCGGGCGGCTCGACAGCTTCAAGACCTGCGATACCCTGACGACGGGCAAGACACCGCTGCCCCCGATCGCTTGCCCGGCGCCGCAGCAACCGGTGCTCGGCACCGGTCTGGGGCTCACAGATCGCAAGGACGAGGTCAAGCTCACAGGGGCGTTGGCCAAGCTCGTCGAGGAGGACCCCTCGCTCACGGTCGAGCACTCCCCTGATACCCACCAGTTCGTGCTGATCGGGCAGGGTGAAATGCACCTGCGGGTGGCCCTTGAGCGCTTGAAGCGCAAGTTCGCGGTCGCCGTCGAGCGGCAGCGCCGGCTCGTCGCCTACAAGGAGACGATCCGCAAGGCGACGGAGGTGCGCGGGCGCCACAAAAAGCAGTCGGGCGGACATGGCCAGTTCGGCGATTGCCTGATCGAGATCAGGCCGTTGCCGCGCGGCTCGGGCTTTCTGTTCTCCGAGAAGATTACCGGCGGCTCGGTTCCGAGGCAGTACATCCCCTCCGTCGAGATCGGCGCGCGCGACTACACAGCGGCAGGCCCCCTCGGCTTTCCCGTCGTCGATATTGCCGTCACCTTGAAGGACGGTTCATTTCACAGCGTCGATAGTTCCGACATGGCGTTCCGGCAGGCGGCCCGCATCGCCATGAGCGAGGGCATGCCGCAGTGCCAGCCCGTCCTCCTGGAGCCCGTCATGGAGGTCGCGATCGCGATCCCCAGCGAGGCGACGGCGCGCGTCAATGGTCTCATACCTCAGCGGCGCGGCCAGATCCTGGGCTTCGACGCCAAGGAGGGCTGGATCGGCTGGGACGTGGTCTCAGCCTATATCCCCGAAGCGGAGATGGAGGACCTCATCATCGAAGTCCGTTCGGTGACGGGGGGTGTGGGAACGTTTACCGCCACCTTCGCGCACTTGGCCGAGTTGACCGGCAAGCTCGCAGATCAGGTGATCGCCGGTCACAGTCACGCGGCCGAGTGACTGGCGACCACGGGCAAGGGGCGCTCTTGCCCCTCGCCACCTCGGAGGGGCCGCCCCCCCCGCCCCCACTGGCGTCAGTTCGTGGGCTGCGCGACGGCCTCGCCCCATAGTTCCTTGAGGCGGCGATCACGCCCGCAGCCGTATCGATACTGTAGGTAACCATAGGAGTTCGTCTTGTAGTAGTTCTGGTGATAGTCCTCGGCCGCGGTGAATTCGCTGGCGTCAGCGATCTCCACCGCGATCGGGCCAGCAAAGCGCCCGCTCTCGTCGAGCCGCTTCTTGCCCCGCTCGGCAATCCCGCGCTGCTCGGGGGAATGCGCGAATATAACCGGACGGTACTGACTGCCCCGATCGCAAAACTGGCCACCGCCATCGAGCACGTCGGTCGTTCGCCAAAAGTGGTCGAGCAGCTTGTCGTAGCTGACCACAGCCGGATCATAGGTCACTTGCAGCACCTCAGCGTGTCCGCTCTGCCCCGTCGAGACCTCTCGGTACGTGGGGCTCTTGGTCTTGCCGCCCATATAGCCCGACACCGTGCTCAGTACTCCCGACACTTTGTCGAAGTCGCTTTCCGTACACCAAAAGCAGCCCGAGCCGAAAGTCGCTACAGCGACCTCCTTGCTTCCAGCCGACGAAGCCTTCTCGCCTGCCACAAGCGCTGCAGGCGCCCAGAGAGCACCAAGCACAACCAGCGCGAGGATCGCAGACAGCGTTCTCGTCATCGCTCAAACCTCCCTTCGCACACGCGACCCGACATCAGCTCGGCTGCTTTTCTGCCGGCTTGAAGGTCATGGCGATGCCGTTCATGCAGTAGCGCAGACCTGTCGGCTTCGGACCATCCTCGAAGACGTGGCCGAGATGGCCGCCGCACCGCCGGCAGTGCACCTCCGTGCGCGTCATGAAGAATTTGCGATCGACAGATGTCCCGATGCCGCCCTCGATAGGCGCAAAGAAACTCGGCCAGCCGGTGCCGGAGTTGAACTTGGTCTCCGCTTTGAACAACGGCAGGTCACAGCCGGCGCAGTGATAGGTGCCAGGGTCATAGATCTTGTCGAGCGGGCTAGTCCCGGCCCGCTCGGTGCCATGGTCGCGCAACACATAGTACTGTTGCGGCGTGAGGAGCTTCTTCCACTCCTCCGGTGTCTTGGTGATCTCGAAGATCATGGGAGCCTCCTCGGCCTGCGGCGTGTCGGTTGCTGTAAGCCCGAGACCGGCGCCAGCCGCCAGCCCCAGGCCCGAAAGCGTGAACGTACGACGGTCGAGCATGGTTTGCCTCCTAACGATTGATCGGACTGCAACGGCTAGACGCGAACCATCCACGCCGGGTTTCACGCAATCTGAGCGCAACCGCGCGCGTTGTCAGCTCAAAGCCGTTCACAACCGCGTGGGGAGCCCAGAGCGAGACCTCTCCCCCACTCACCCTCCATAGAAGCGAACTCCCCGGCCATCGTGGGGCGGCGGCACAGGCGCACGCATCGACATTTGCGGTCGCTCCATGAGCCCAAGTCGAACTAGGTGACTTTCGATGGCTGCGCGTGAGCGGGCATGCGACCGCGCCAACTCCACCACCGACTTGCCCTCCGCAAACGCCCGTCGCAGATCGGCTGTCTCACTGTCCGACCAGCGCGCACCGGCCCGCGGGGGCAGCTCCGCCTGCGTCCTGGCCCGCGCCTTGTGGCTCGTCTTGATCGCCTCGATGAGCCCGTCCCAAGCAGCCATTGGCAACGTGAGATCTGGCCGCTGTGGCACCTTCAGGGTTGCATAAAGGCCGCCGCGATCAATCTCGAAACTGTAGTTCTGCTCGCCAGCCCGCCACTCGAACAGGCTCCAACTCATTCCTTCCATACGACACATCCCTCCGAACTCATGACCAGAATCAGGGTTGCATATCGTTGGGGTCTATGCAATACAAAAACGGAACGTAAGATAAACTTTATGAGACGAGTATTCTGGTGTCGATCATGCTCTGCTTCGCGAACCAAGGGTTCCGGCCTCGACCCGGCAGGACGGACAACCGCGCGGTCGCTCGCCTATTTCGGCTTGGCCGGAGCCAGAAACGTGTGTGCCTGCCGCCGCCCCCGGACGGCGCGACCGCTTCACCGACGTCCCTGCCATCACTCGAGGCGCAGCTGCCGCGACTGCAGCTGGGCCAACAACCGGCCGCGTTTCTCGGCAGCAACGCGCACACGCACGGTCGTCTCCCCGTTCTCGGAAATGCTGCGCTCGATGACGTCGGCGTTCTCGTGCAGCCATGCGATGAGACGACCGTCCATCGCCGGTACAACCAGCGTCAGATAGGTGTCGTCCACTCCAAGCCGGCGGTCGATACCGGCCAGCAGTTCGTCGATACCTTCGCCTGTGAGGGCAGAGACCGGAGCTGGCGCGCCATCGGCGAAACGCGCCGGTCCAAGAGCCGCTTCGCGGGCATCTTGCGACAGCCGATCAATCTTGTTCCACACCTCCAGCATGCGCCGGTCGGCGTGCGTCGTCTCGACCCCGAGGTCCTTCAGCACGCCCTCGACATCGACTTTCTGCGCCTCTGTCTCGGCATGACTGATGTCGCGCACGTGCAGGATAAGATCGGCTTCGATCACTTCCTCCAACGTGGCGCGGAAGGCAGCAACCAGCATCGTCGGCAGGTCGGAGATGAACCCCACCGTATCCGACAGGATGATCCGGCGACCCGAGGCCAGCTTGACCTCGCGCATGGTCGGATCGAGTGTCGCGAAGACCTGATCCTTGGCGAGCACGCTTGCGCCGGTCACCCGATTGAACAACGTCGACTTGCCGGCGTTGGTATATCCGACGATGGCTACGACAGGATAGGGCACTTTGCGGCGACCAGCGCGATGCAACTCGCGGGTTTTTACGACCTGCGCCAACTCCTTACTGATGGCGTCGATCCGGTTCTGGATCATGCGACGGTCGAGTTCGATCTGGGCTTCGCCCGGACCGCCGAGGAAGCTCGCCCCGCCCCCGCCGCCGCGCTGACGCTCGAGGTGGGTCCATGCGCGCACCAGACGGCCTTTTTGATAGGACAGGTGGGCCAGTTCGACCTGCAGCCGACCTTCGCGGGTGCGTGCGCGCGCGCCAAAGATTTCCAGGATCAGCCCGGTTCGATCCAGGACTTTGACGTTCCAGGACTTTTCGAGATTGCGCTGCTGCACAGGCGTGATGGCGTGATCGACGATGGCGAGGTCGGCCTCTATCGTTGCCATCAGCGACTTCAATTCCTCCACCTTGCCCGAGCCAAACAGCGTGCCTGGCTTGGGCTCCGGAACGGGAACGATAGCCGAGCGCAGCACATCCAGATCAATCGCCTGGGCCAGCCCGACTGCTTCTGCCAGCCGCTCTTCCGGAGAATGTGCGGTCGAAACCTGCGCCGTCCCCTCCGAGCCGACATTGCGCCGGCCTATGACTGGCACGAGGACGACCGCGCGAGACGGGACGGCTCCGTGCTTCAGTTGAAGCTCGGGAGCGGGCTCCCTGGTCGGGTCGCGGTCCGCATCTTTCACACGGTCGTCTATGTCACAATCCTTGGTTCGAGGAGGCGGTTAGCCCGACGGGCCCTCGGCCGGGTCGGCGTCCATCAGATGCACGGGCTGGCCCGGCATGATGGTCGAGATGGCATGCTTGTAGACGAGTTGGGAATGACCGTCACGCCTCAGCAGGACGCAGAAATTGTCGAACCAAGTCACAATGCCCTGCAGTTTGACGCCGTTGATCAGGAAGATCGTCAGCGGCGTCTTGTTCTTGCGAACATAATTGAGGAACGTGTCCTGAAGGCTCTTGGGTCTCTCAGCCGGCATTTTTTTCTTGTCCGTTTTGTCGTTTCTTGTGTGTGGAGGTCGGCTCCCGCTTCGGCGCAAGAGCAATACCCCGGGGCGCGTGCTGCGCCTGCGCAGTCTAGCGCAGGTTCGCGCGCGTTTCAGCCGGAACTCGCGCTCTTCTTTGGTTGTGTGCGGAAAAGATGTGCGGGTCGACGACATGGGCGGTCGCGGCTTTCACTCACCCGATGGCCGCAAGCACAACCCGAGTGGAGGGGCGGCCTCCGCCAATTGATGGAACCGCGCCCTCAGCCGCAGTGTCAGCGATCCCGGCTTGCCATCTCCGACCGCGCGTTCGTCGATGGCGACCACCGGCATCACCGTAGCACTGGCAGATGTGTAGAACGCCTCGCGCGCGGCGATCGCTTCGGCCGGCGTGAAGGCCCGCTCGACCACCTGCAGTCGCTCGGCAGCGATCACGTCGATCAGCGTCCTGCGCGTGACGCCGGGCAGGATGTCGGAGCCGAGTGGGCGGGTTACAATGCAGCCCTGGGCATCGACGATCCACGCGGTACTGGAAGCCCCTTCGGTGACGAGACCCTCGCGATCGACGAGCCAGGCTTCCTTGGCCCCTGCGCTGGCGGCCGCCATCTTGGCGAGCGAGCCTGGAAGCAGCATCGTCGTCTTGATGTCGCAGCGCCCCCAGCGGATGTCGGGAACAGTGACGACAGAGACTCCAGCTGCAGCATTGGCAGCGATGCGGGGACGGTCGGTTCGGCGAGCAAGGCAGACCAGCGTCGGCGGCGCACATGGGGGCGGGAAGGCGAAATCGCGTGGTGCTGCGCCGCGCGAGACCTGCAGATAGACGATTCCGTCCGAGACCCGGTTACGCGCGATCACCTGGCCGATGACGAGGCGCAACGCACGTTCCCGCATTGGCGCGACGATCTGCAATTCCCTCAGCGAGGTCCACAGGCGAGCCAGATGCCGCGAGCCGTCGATCAGCAAGCCGTCGCGCACCTCGATCACCTCGTAGACCGCATCGGCGAACTGGAAGCCGCGATCCTCGACGTGAACGCCGGCTGCAGCATAGGGGACGTAGCGACCGTTGACATAGACGATGCGTGTCATGGAGCGCGCCTTTCCAGATCGGCACTGCAGGGTCGAGGGGCGGCGACAGGCCGAACGCTGCCCTTGCGATCAAAAATAATCGGGGCTGACGCGGAACATGTGCTCGACTTCCCGAACATGGTCGGCGCGGGCAAACAACACGACGCGGTCCTTGACCTCCAACTCGGTCCCTCCCGTCGGCATGAGGATCTGCCCATGGCGCAGGATCGCCCCGAAGCGCACGCCCTCGCCGAGTCGCAGATCGCGAAGCGGCTTCTGCAGGACGGCCGCCGTCTCCAGCACCTCGACCTCGATGATCTCTCCGGCCCCGTTGTGAATCGAATGCACGCCGCGGATGCGCCCGCGCCGGACATGCTGGAGGACGCGGCTCACAGTGATCGCCCGCGGATTGACCTGCGCATCGATGTTGAGCGAACGGATCATGCCCGAATAGTTGGTCGAATTGATGAGGCACAAACTCGAACGACAACCGAGCTGTTTGGCCAGCGCAGACGTCAAGAGATTGACCTGCTCGTCGTTGGTGACCGCCACCAGCGTATCTGCCGAGCCAATGTCGGCTTCCCTCAGCACCTCCTCCTTCAGCGCCGAACCGTGCAGAACCACCGATTTCGACAACGTCTCGGCAACCTCGAGCGCTCGTTGGCGGGAGCTTTCGATCACCTTCACTCGCACGTTGGACTGGCCGTCTTGCAAGGTCTGAGCAACGAACGTGCCGATATTGCCGCCGCCGGCGATGACGATGCGGCGGGCGCGCAGTTCCTCGTGGCCGAAGATTTGCAGGGTACGGGCAACCTGGGCGGTGGGCGCAATGATGTAGGCGTCGTCGCCTTCCTTGATCTGGTCGGTCTTGTGGGGAACGAAGAGGTGCCCCTTGCGCACGATGGCCACGGTCACGGCGGGCAGGTCGGGAAACAGTTCGGCGAGTTGCTTCAACGGCGTGTCGAGCACGGGACAGTCGGCCCCGCAATAGACACCGGCCGCCGTGATGAGACCATCGGCGAAGGCAGCCGTCTCGAATGCGCCGGGCAGTTCCAAGCGGTTGAGGATGGTCTTGCCGACCTCGATCTCGGGCGAGATGATGGTGTCGATCGCCATGGCGTCGCGGGCAAAAAGTTTCGACCATTCGTGGCGCAGGTAGGTCTGCGCCCGAACCCGCGCAATCCGCTGCGGAATGTCGAACAACTGGTGGGCCACTTGGCAGGCCACCATGTTGACCTCGTCGTGCAGGGTGACGGCGATCAGCATGTCGGCCTCGCGGCCTCCGGCGCGCTCGATGATATCAGGGTGGGCGGCGTTGCCGTGGATGGCCCGGACCTCCAGCGAATCGTTGGCACGCGCCACGAGGCTCTCGCTGGCATCGATGATGGCAACGTCGTTACCTTCCGCCGACAGTCGCTCGGCGATGCCCGTGCCGACCTGTCCGGCGCCGCAGATGATGACTTTCATGGGGTATGGCCAGTCGGTGAGTTGGCCAGATGGCCGGTTGGTGAGATGGCCAGCGGGCCAGTCGGTGAGGTGGTGAGATGGCGGCCGAAACGGCACGACAGCGGCGGACGTATCTACGCCCCTACTCTATCCTTGACGCGCCCGCGCTGTCATGACCTGACGATACTGCCTGCCCAACGTCGACGTTCCAGCGCCCTGCCCCAATTGGCCATCTGGCCAACTGGCCACCTCACCACATCACGCCGGCGTCGCCCGCTGATCCGACGATACGCCCAGCGCGCGCAGCTTGCGGTGCAGCGCCGAGCGCTCCATGCCGACGAACTCGGCTGTGCGCGAGATGTTTCCACCGAAACGGTTGATCTGGGCCAGCAGGTACTCCCGTTCGAAAATCTCGCGAGCCTCGCGCAGCGGCAGGCTCATAAGGTGCTCGGCCCCGCCATTGACCGGCAACGGCACGTTGGAGCCGATCTCCTCGGGCAGCATCTCGGCCGTCACCATGGCATTGGGATCGCCGCCGACCAGGATCAGCAGCCGCTCGATGTTGTTTCTGAGTTCACGCACATTGCCCGGCCAGTCATGGGCTTGAAGGACGGCGATCGCATCCTCGCCGATGCGGCGCGGGGCAAGTCCCGAGGCCTGCGAGAGCTGGGTGATGAAAAAGGTGATGAGTTCGGGAATGTCATCGCGCCGCTCGGCCAGCGAGGGCACCCGCAGCGGGACCACGTTCAGGCGGTGATAGAGGTCCTCGCGGAACCGGCCCTCGCGCATCTCGACCTCCAACTCGCGACTCGTCGACGTGATGATGCGGACGTCGACCGCCACCTTGTGGGCGCCACCCAGACGCTGGAACTTCTGCTCGACGAGCACGCACAGCACCTTGCCCTGGGTTTCGATGGGCATGTCGGCGACCTCGTCGATGTAGAGCGTGCCGCCGTGCGCCTCCTCCAGCGCGCCGACCTTGCGGGCCCCGCCCGTGCGGTCCTCGGTGCCGAACATCTCCTCCTCGACCCGCTCGGGTGCCATGGCCGCCGCGTTCAGCACGACAAAGGGGCCGTCCTTGCGCAGGGATTTCTGGTGGATCACGCGGGCAGCCAGTTCCTTGCCCGTGCCCGAGGCGCCGCGGATGAGGATGCGGCTGTTGGTCGGCGCCAGCCGGTCGATTCGGTTCTTCAACTGGTTGATCGCCGCCGATTTGCCGATCATGTCGGCGGAAACCGTCGAGCGCTCGCGCAATTCGCGCACCTCGCGCTTGAGCTGGGAGGCCTCCAGCGCGCGCAGCGTGACGAGGATGAGGCGATCGGCCTTGAACGGCTTCTCGATGTAGTCGTAGGCGCCGCGCTTGATCGCCGTCACCGCCGTCTCGATGTTGCCGTGGCCGGAGATGATGACGACGGGCAGGTCCGGGTAGGCCTTCTTGATGATGGACAGCACCTCGAGGCCATCGAGCCGCGAGCCCTGCAGCCAGATATCGAGGATGACGAGTTGGGGACGGCGCTCTTCGACCATGCGCAGAGCTTCGTCGCTGTCGCGGGCGAGCCGCGTCTGGTGCCCCTCGTCCTCCAGGATGCCGGCGACGAGGTCGCGGATGTCTGCCTCGTCGTCGACGATCAGGATATCGGCTGCCATGGGGTTCTCCTCGAGCCTCTCGTGTCGGTTGCAATACGCGTAAGAGTCAGCCGGCGACGGCGAGCGGCGACAGGCCTTGGGCCCCACCTGTTGCCGTCCCGGCTCCGGGTGTTTTGGCGCCGCCGCGCAGCGGCAGTGTCATGCGGATCAGGGCGCCCACCCCGCCGATCTGGCCTTCGGCATCGGCCGGGGCGTCCTCCAGCGCAAGTGTGCCGCCATGCTGCTCGGTGATCTTCTGCACCATGGCGAGCCCCAGGCCGGTGCCTTTGTGGCCTTTGGTGGTCACGTAGGGTTCGAGCAGGCGGGCGCGCTGCTGCTTGGGCAGGCCCGTGCCGTTGTCGATGACTTCGATATGGACGCGGTCGCTCTCGGGACGCACCCGCGTGACGATGCGGCCGGCCCATCCCTCCGGCTTCAGCCCGCTCTCGGCCGCGCTGTCGATCGCTTCGGTGGCGTTCTTCACGAGGTTCGTGACAGCCTGCGAGATCAACCGGCGGTCGATCGAGGTCTTGACCGTGCGCGGGGGAATTTCGAGGATATAGGTGATGCGGGGGTGCGCCTCGCGGAACAGAATGACCGGCTCCTGCACGGCGTCCCGCACGTCGGCCTCGCTCATCTCGGGCTTTGGCATGCGGGCAAAGGCGGCGAACTCGTCGACCATGCCCTTGATGTGTCCAGCCTGCCGCTCGATGGTCTCGGTCAGCTTGTCGAAGGTCTCGCGATCTTCGGTGATGACTTTGCCGTACTTGCGGCGGATGCGCTCGGCCGACAGCTGGATCGGAGTGAGCGGGTTCTTGATCTCGTGCGCAATGCGGCGGGCCACGTCGGCCCAAGCGCTGGTGCGTTGGGCCGTGACCAATTCAGTGATGTCGTCGAAGGTCAGCACCGAGCCGACGAGCTCGCCCGCCGCGCGTTCTTCGGTGACGCGAACGGCAAACGTGCGCTCGACGCCGCCGATCTCCATCGAGACCTCCTCGTGCGCCCGTGGCTTCAGCGCCGTGTCGGCGGCCGTCTCGTGGATCGCGGCAAAGGCCGGCACAACGTCCGTGAGGCGCTTGCCGACAAGACCGTCGCAATCGAGCGCCAGCAGATGGCCGGCCGAGCGCGAGGCCAGAGTAATTCGCCCATAGCTGTCGAGGCCGAGCACGCCCGCCGAGACACCCGCCAGCACCGCCTCCGTGAAGCGGCGGCGCTGTTCCACCTGCTCATTGGCAGCCACGAGCGCATCGCGCTGGCTCTTCAATTCCCGCGTCATGGTGTTGAAGGTCATCGACAGCCGCCTGAGGTCGCCCTCGCCGCGCTTCTCGGGGAGTGCCACCGCCAGATTGCCGGTCGACACCTGCTGGGCGGCTCCGATGAGGCGGCGGATGGGCGCGACGAAGCGACCGGCGAACCACATGCCGACCCAGATGGCCGCCAGCAGCGCCGTCATCGAAATCGTCAGATACATGAGCGCGTGCGCCCATTTGAGCCCGCCACGTGCCCGTCGCAGAGCATTGTACTCGGTGGCGTTCTCCTCGGTCTGAGCGAGGTGGGCGAGCACCAGCGGACTTACGCCCCGGCTGACGTAGAGCATCGCGCCCGGCATGGTCTCCAGCCGCGCCATGGCGGTGATCCGGTTGGCCTTGGTCGAGACCGACAATGGCACCTGCCCCGAGGCGGCCTCGTCGATGGCCGCCTTGGTCGGCTTGGCGAACGGCAGCTTGGTGTCCTCGAGGCCGGCGACGGTGACGCGCCCGGTTTGATCAACGAGGTAGGCTGCCGGCAGGTCGCGCAGGCCGGCCTGGGCGAAGATGAGCTGGCCCAGCGCTTTCGGATCGGCTTTGACGAAGGCAGGCGCGGCGTCGATATCACGCGCCATGTTCACGACGTCGGTGCGGATGACCTGGCCATGCTCCTCGACGTAAGTGCGCGCGACATCCGCCGAGCCCTCGATGATCGAACGCACGCGCAGCGAGAACCAATTGTCGAGCGAGCGCGAGAAGCTGACCGTCGCTCCGACCGCGATCAGGATCGCCGGCAGCGCGGCAATGACCGAGAACAGCGCGACGATGCGGATGTGCAGGCGGGCGCCCGCCTCCTTCTCTCGCCACGCCTTGATGAGGCCGCTGACCTGACTGGCCACCACCCCGACCATGGCCAGGATCAACGCGATATTGACGACCAGCGCCCAGAACACGACCTCGTTGGTCGGCACGAACGGCGTGAGCCCTGTCAGCAGCAGGAACATCGCAAATGCGGAGATCAGCGACAGCACCACGGTGACGAGGCCGACCACGAACATCCGCCGGGAGGGATCGAGCAGCGGCGAGCGCCCTTCCAGCAGGTCGAGCGCGGTCACCGAAGGGGCTGTGGCGCGCCGGATGCGCTCGGTCGCACGCGCGGCGGACTGCTCGCAGAACGCGAGAGCATGACCGGCTATCTCCTTGAGCGCGCGCAGCATCCAAACTGTCCCTTCAGGCCCCGACCAGCTCCCGCAACGGCGCGCGACGAGCCTGCCCCCTTGGCGCGGCGGCAACAGTGACGCCGCACGGGCACAACTAAGACCTGAACTGTGACATTCTTGCGACTTTTTGGGCAAAAATGTGCGGCGGAGGTGCCGCATCCCGCAGCGCGGTTGCCGCAACGCGGCACGGAATGGCATCGGGCAGCCTTCACACGGCCACCCGTCAAGGTTGTGGCGTGCGAAACACCCGGATGTCGAGCATCTTGATGCGTGCCCTCAGCGTGTTGCGGTTCAACCCCAACAACTCGGCGGCGCGGATCTGGTTGCCGCGGGTCGCCGCCAGTGCCGCCGACAGCAGCGGGCGCTCGACCTCCCGGATCACCCGATCGTAGAGGCCGGGCGGCGGCAACTCGGAGCCGTATTCGGAAAAGTGCTCGGCGAGGTAACGCTCGACCATCTCACCCAGGCTCTGGGCCGGGGCCGCGCTGCCCGATTCGGTCATGACGGCAGCCCCCGCCAGCTCCGAGTCGACGATATCGGCGCTCAGCGTGTCCTGCGCGTGCAGGGCCACGAGCCGGCGCACGAAATTCTCCAGTTCGCGCACGTTGCCCGGCCAGTTGTGCGTCTTGAGCCGCTCGATCGCCGCCTGCTCGATGCCGCGCTGGCCAAGTCCCTCGCGTGCCGACTGCCGC
>JBGSQO010000106.1:0-1977 GCA_041738055.1 Filomicrobium sp. | reverse complement strand
GGATCGCGCTCGCCGGCCGCATCCTCGAACAGCTGACCGGCCACCCCGCCACGGGAACCCAGATCCTCCCCGTCATCGTCGGCCGCGACGAGCGCGCGCTTACCATCTCCCGCAGCCTCAAGGCCCACGGCTTCGACGTCCGCGCCATCCGCCCGCCGACCGTCCCGGAGGGCACCGCGCGTCTGCGCCTGACCCTCACCCTCAACGTCGACGACGCCACCACGACCGCCATGATCACAGCCCTCGCCCGCGCGCTTACGGAGACCGCCCCATGACCGACGCCACGGCCTCCGCCCCGACCAACACGCCCGCCCCGAGTACCACCCCACCGACGGGCTTCATCATCGCGGGCACGGGAACCGACATCGGCAAGACCGTCTTCGCCGCAGCCCTCGCCGAGGCCATCGACGCCGACTACTGGAAGCCGGTCCAGGCCGGCACCAGCTTCGAAACCGACAGCGAGATCGTTTACCGCCTCGCCAACGGCCGCAGCGACCGCGTGCATCCCGAACGCTACCGGCTGACTACGCCCTGCTCGCCCCATCGCGCGGCCCTGATCGACGGCCTGACCATCGACCTCACCCAACTCAGCGCACTCCCACAGACCGCCCGCCCGCTGCTGATCGAACTGGCCGGCGGGCTGCTTGTACCCTTGACCGACGATACGCTGCAGGCCGATATCGTCGGTCGCTGGGGCCTCCCCATCATCCTGTGTGCATCGACCGCGCTCGGCACCATCAACCACACCTTGCTGTCGGTGGAGGCGATGGCCCGCCGTGGGCTCCCCCTGCACGGCATCGCCTTCATCGGCGAGGCCAACGACGAGACCGAGGCCATCATCTGCGCGTTTGCCAGGACGCGGCGGCTCGGGCGCATGCCGATGTTGCAGGTTCTCGACACCCCGCACCTCAAGGCCGCCTTCGCCCGCAACTTCCGCGCACAGGATTTCGCGCCGTGACCCGGCCTGAGGCCCATCCCCCGCCATCTCCCATCTGGCACCCGTTCACGCAGCACGCCACCGCGCCGCAGCCGATCAGGATCGCGCGCACCGACGGCGCCCGCCTTTATGCGGACGACGGGGCGCGGATCATTATCGATGCCATCTCGTCGTGGTGGGTGATCACCCACGGCCACCGCCATCCGGCCATCATGGCGGCGATCCGGGAAGCAACCGAGACCCTCGATCAGGTGATCTTTGCCGGCTTCACGCACGCCCCCGCCGAGGATTTGGCCCGCGACCTGATCGCCATCGCGCCTGAAGGCCTCGCCCAAGTGTTCTATTCCGACTCGGGCTCCACCGCCGTCGAGGTCGCCATCAAGATGGCACTCGGCACCTGGGCCAACCGGGGAGAGACGGGCCGCACACGCATTCTCGCCCTGGAGCACGCCTATCACGGCGACACCATCGGCACGATGTCGACCGGCGCGCGCGGCGTGTTCACCAACGCGTACCAGCCGCTGCTGTTCGAGGTTGGCCGTATTCCGTTTCCCTCCCCCGGAACGCCGGCCGTCGATCAGGCGCTAACCACCCTGGAGGCCGAATGCCGGACGGGCCATGTCGCCGCCCTGCTCGTCGAGCCGCTGATCCTGGGCGCCGGCGGCATGCTGATCTGGGAGGCGGCGACGCTCGAAGAGATGGCGAGGATCTGCCGCGCGCACGGCGTCCTTCTCATCGCCGACGACGTCATGACGGGTTTCGGCCGCACGGGCACGCTGTTTGCTTGCGAGCAGGCCGGCATCACGCCGGATATCCTGTGCCTGGCCAAAGGCTTGACGGGGGGCGCCATCCCCTTGGCGGCCACGCTCGCGACAGCCGACATCTTCGCCGCCCACCTGTCGCCAGACCGCGCCAAGACCTTCTTCCACTCCTCCTCCTACACCGCCAACCCGATCGCCTGTGCGGCCGCCCGCGCCAATTTGCAGGTCTGGCGCGACGAGCCGGTGCGGGAGGCCATCGCGGCGCTCGCCAAGGCGCAG
>JBGSQO010000035.1:0-3906 GCA_041738055.1 Filomicrobium sp. | reverse complement strand
CGCGGTAGTCAGGCGCTTCAGCTCGGCGCGGAAGGCGTCCGGCCGCCAGAACTGGTGTAACAGGCGCTTGCGCCAGCGCTCCGGCATCTTGGCGGCGGCCAGCAGCGCGCGAAACAGCCCGAGATCGCCGATCCTCAGTTTGAAGGTTTCGAACCCCGTCGCTTTCAGCGCCTCGATGACGAGGGCGAGGGTTGCGGCGTCGGCCTTCTCCTTGTCGGGGCCGCCGAAGCTCTCGATGCCGGCCTGACGGAACTCGCGGGGGTGTGTGTCGTCCATGCCCGAGGGTTGGAAGCGGAAAGCCGGGCCGTTGTAGCAGTACTTGGCCTTCTGCTCGGCGCCCTTGTGGCGCTCGATGTGCAGCCGGCAGGTCGGCACGGTGATGTCGGGGCGTAGGCACAACTCGTCGCCGTCGGGGTCGGAGAACACGTAGGTGCGCGCGCGCAAGCTCTCGCCGATGACGTCGAGGTAGATGTCGGCGGGCTGGATGACGGCGGGGGCTACCGCCTCGTGACCGGCCTTGATGAAGGTCGCCATCAGCGTGCGGGCCTGGGCTTCCAGCGCCTCGAACTCGCGTGTCGTCTCTGCGGGCATTGGGTCGGGGCGCTTCTTGCTGTTGGCGTTGGTCGTGTCGGTCGGCGTCGGTTGCGTCGGCTGGAAGACGGGCCTCAAACGTGGCGGGCGAGGATCTGTCTCACGGCCGTGACGAGATCGGCCTCGGGCAGGGAGACCTGCGCAGGGCGGGTCTCCTTCCATTCCTTGTTGTCGGTGATGGTTTCGGCGGCTTTCGCGCCCTCGATCAGGTCCTTCAGCGTCACCTCGCCTTTTTCGCGTTCGTCGCCGCCCTGGATGACGACGACGGGAGCGCCGCGCTTGTCGGCGTATTTCATCTGGGCCTTCATGCCGGCCGAGCCGAGATACATTTCGGCGCGAATGCCAGCTTGGCGCAAGACCTGTGTCATCTGTTGGTAACGGGGCATCTCGCCCTTATCCATCACGAGCACGACGACGGGGCCGAGGCAGTCGGCGGCGGCCTTCTTGTCCTTGTTCAGGAGGGCGAGGGCCGCCTGCAGACGCGAGACGCCGACCGAGAAGCCGGTGGCGGGGACCTTCTTGCCGAGGAAGCGCTCCACGAGACCGTCGTAGCGCCCGCCGCCCCCGACCGAGCCGAAGCGGACTGGGTTGCCGTCGTCGTCCTTGACCTCGAAGGTGAGTTCGGCCTCGAACACGGGGCCGGTGTAGTATTCCAGGCCGCGGACGACGGCGCCGTCGATCCTGATGCGGTCGTTGCCGTAGCCGGCGGCCTCGATGAGGGTTGCCAGTTCGGCCAGTTCATCCAGCCCTTGGTGGCCGATATCGGTCGCTGGGAACGCCCCGCGCAGCCGAGCCAAGGTTTCGCTGCCGGTTGCTGCGACGCCTGCCGTCAAGATGGCGAGAACCGTTTTCGCCTGCTGTGGCTCCAGTCCCGCGCCCTTCGTAAAGTCTCCACTCTCGTCTTTGCGGCCAGCCCCCAGCAACGCCGCAACGCCCTCTTCGCCGAACTTGTCGAACTTGTCGATCGCCCTCAGCACGGTCAGCCGGCGCGCGGCATGCTCCTCGCCGCCGAGCCCGATGGACTCCAGCACCCCATCCAGCACCTTGCGGTTGTTGACCTTGATCACATACTGCCCGCGCGGAACCCCCAGAGCTTCCATCGTATCGGCGGCCAGCATGCAGATCTCGGCGTCGGCGGCTATGCTCTCGGTGCCCACCGTATCGGCGTCGAACTGGGTGAACTGGCGGAAGCGGCCTGGCCCCGGCTTCTCGTTGCGCCAGACGGGTCCCGTCGCATAGCGCCGGAAGGGCTTCGGCAAACGATCGAAATTCTCCGCCACGTAGCGGGCCAGCGGCGCGGTCAGGTCATAGCGGAGCGACAGCCACGCCTCGTCCTCGTCCTGGAAGGAGAACACGCCCTCGTTCGGGCGGTCCTGGTCGGGGAGGAACTTGCCGAGCGCCTTGGTGTATTCGAAGGCCGGCGTCTCCAGCGGCTCGAAGCCATAGCGCTCGTAGACCTCGCGGATTTTGCCGATCATGGCGAGGTTCGCGCGGATCTCGGCCGCCTCGATGTCGCGCATGCCCTTGGGCAGTCGCGCCGGGGGCCGGGTCGTGTCGGTCTTCTTTGCCATCTGGGGTCGTGCGCCGTGCTGATCTCGGCGCCAGCCCTGGGGCCCGCGCCTGTTTCGAGGTCGCCTGCCTTATCACGGGCCGCCCGCAAGCGCAAAGCGAGGGGCCGTGGGGGTAAGCGCGTGCGATCAGGTCAGGCGATGGTGGCCGCGCGAACTCAACCTGTGGGCTTCGACGCAGCCGCTCAGGCCATGGGTGCGGGCAGCGGCTCGATGACGCGATGATAGAGATGCCAGGTGGCGTGGCCGAACACCGGCACGACGACGATCAATCCGAGGAAGAACGGCACCATCCCTGCGATCAATGCCGCGCCGATCAGGGCGGCGAAACCGAACATCGGCACCGGGTTCTTGCCCACGGCGGCGACGGACGTGATCATGGCCGTCATGAGGTCTACATCGCGATCGAGGATGAGCGGGAAGGAGACCACCGTCACCGAGAACAGAATGGTCGCCATGATCGCGCCGACGACATGGCCTATGAAAATGAACGCCAGCCCGTTACTGGTTGTGAACACGGTGTCTATGAACGCCTCGAGCGTGGCATCGAAACCCAAAGTGCCCAATAGGACCGCCAGCAGCAGCCGCACCTGATACATCCAGATGAGCAGGATGAACACGGTGACGAACGCCATCCAGCGGATCTCGGACCGGCTGATGATCTCGTGCCAGATGGCTGCGAGAGACGGCGCCTTGCCATGCGCGGCCAGTTCGCGGCTGACGACGTAGTGCCCGGACGCCAGCAGCGGGGCCAGAATTGCAAAACCCGTCGCCAGGGGATAGGCGAAATACGGCAGGCCCAGTTCGGTCAGGAACAGCACCAGCGCAATGCCGCCGGCCGCGCAGATGCCGCCGATTAGCACGCCGAGGCCTGGCGCCTTGCGAAAATCATCGGCGCCCTGTCGAACGGCTGCGATGACATCGTCCCAGGTGATGGTGCGGATAACCGGATCGGTCTTGCCCGATATGGCGCCGGTTCCGGCAGTTGCGATCTTGGTCTCGGTTTGCGTCGTCGCCATGATCGTTTTCACTCCTGCTGGAGGACGGTTGATCCGGCGATCATGTCACGCGGGCGCGACAGATTGAAGCCCGTGCTGCTGGCCTGCACTGGGGCCGCCCCCACCCCCCTACAACCGCGGGTCGACCGGCTCGCTCTCCAGCGCCAGGATCGCGAAGACGCATTCGTGGACGCGGCGCAGCGGCTCTTTGGCGATGAACCGGCGCAGGGCTTCCTCGCCCAGCACGAATTCGCGGATGGCGAGTGCCCGCTTGTGGCCGAGGCCGCGCTTGCGCAGGCGGGTGAGATGCTCGGGGCTGTCGTACTCCGGGCCGTAGATGATGCGCAGGTACTCCGGCCCGCGCACCTTGATGGCCGGCTGAATCAGGCCCCTGGGGCCGCGCGGGGCAAAGGCGAGGGGCTTGACCACCATGCCTTCCCCGCCGTCTGCCGTCCGCTCCAGCCACCACTGGGAGGCCGCCGCCCTGCTGTCGGCATCGGCCAGGGCCACCTCGCGATAGGGCGTGGCCAGCAGGCTGGGGTGGCCGGTGCCGGTCAACAGGCCAAGTTCGCTCATGTGCCAGACGTGGTCTTTGTCGGTGTGGACCTGACCCTCGGTCGCCAGCAGGTGGAAAGGCGCGAAGCGGTAGTCGTCCAGCGACGTCACCGGCCAACAGTAGCGGCGGTAGGCGGCCACATACATCTCGGCGCGCTCCAGCCGGGCGACGAACCGGGCGAGGTGGCCACTCA
>JBGSQO010000691.1:0-2595 GCA_041738055.1 Filomicrobium sp. | reverse complement strand
AACCCGCAGAAGTTTTGACCCACCTCACGGTAGGCCGCGCCTTCCGGCCGGCTCTCGGAACGAGTGTCGGAAGGCGCAAACAAAGACAATACCGTCCCGCCGACCGAACAGACACAGAGTCAAAACATCGGCGGGACGGTATAAGGTCCTCGGGGTCACGCCTGTCCCGATGCTTCCGGCGGTCCGCGTCGCTTCGCGAACAGGGCTGCTCGCCGTGCACCCCGCCGGAGGTACGCCCTCCGGACCGCCCGCCCTTTTTGACCACGAGATAAAAAACTGGATGGTCTGGAAGGCTGTGCCTTCCAGCGGGGCCTAGGCGCAGCCGGTCTGCGACCGGACGGGCTGGCCCCATTTCGAGCGAAGCTCGAAGCGCCGCGAGTGCAACCGGAGTTGTGCGGATAGGTATGCCTCGGGTTGGGGATCAGGCCAAGGTACGACCGGTGTGTCGCGAGCCGGCGCCGGAGGTGGCCAACCAGCTCGCGACGGTCGTGGTTCAGTTCGTCCAAACGCGGGTGTAGATCGTCGCGGTGTGCGTCGGGCGCATCGTCTCGGTGTCGATGTACTGCGACAGGCACTTGATGCGCGACCACGTCAGGGTGAAGCTGACGGTGCCGGGATTGCACTTCTTGGCGTTGTTGCAGTACGGGCGCTTCACGCCGGAGATGCGATAATCGTCGGGCAGCTTGGCGCAGTCGCTGCTGCCGGACGTCAGCGTCCAGCAGATCCAGTAGTCGGGACGGTCACCGGCGGCGGCCGTGTCGGCAGCCGTCGAGACGAAGCCTGCGGCGAGCGCCGCGACGGCCAGTGCAAAGAACGTACGCATTGAATTGAACCTCCCAAGAACACAATCACAGATAGCGAGTGCTCGCCATCGATACGCAGTTCGGCCCCCCTCGCAAACCCGGAGTGCCGATCGGCACCCTACGTTAGTCCGTCGCCTGCGATTGTTGAACGACAGCCATGAGGCTTGGTGAAATTCAGAATGACCGCGATATATTCGCAACATTGATCAAGGTATAAGCCCCGTTTGATGAGAGAGGTCGTGAACCCGAGGAGTAGGATTGGACGACGACGGAGCTGAAGGGCGCTGGCGTCGGGACTCTGGCTAGCCGTGGATTAGGGCCTAGCCGGAGGTCTCCCGTGGGGCGTGTGGACGCACCAAGACAACCTCAGGCTGCTGCGCGCCGAATCCTGTGCAGGTGCCAGACGGCGATGGCGAGTACGACCGCACCGCCCCCCTGATGGATGAGCCCGAGGCCGATCGGGATGTGGCCAGCCGTGCCTGCGTCCAGCAGGGTCCAGATGCCGAGGCCGGCCTGGGCAAGGAAGGCCAGAGCCATCAGGAGCGCCGACGTGACGAGGCGCTCGTCGTCGGCTCGTGCGGCCACACTCACGGCATGCCAGATGGCCGCGATCACGAGCCCATAGGCGAGCATCCGGTGCGCGAACTGCACAGTCGCCACGTTCTCGACGAGGTTCAGGTACCACGGCTCCATCGCCAGCAGGCCGACGGGGATCAGCCGGCCGTCCATCAGCGGCCAGGTGTTATAGGTCAGGCCCGCCTTGAGCCCCGCGACGAACCCGCCGACGACGACCTGCAGAATGAGCCCGATGACGATCAGCAAGGCCAACAGCCGCTGGTTCGAGGTCAGCGTGTCGAGCCGGATGCGGTCACGGCCGTCGTCGAGGTCGCTGGCGACCCAGACGATGGCGCCGAGAATAATGAACGCCGTGGTCAGGTGCAGGGCGAGGCGATAGTGGCTGACGTCGACGCGCTCGGAGAGCCCCGACTGCACCATGTACCAGCCGAGAAACCCCTGCAGCCCGCCGAGCGCGAGGATGCCCAGAAGGCGCGGGGCGAGACCCGGCCGCAGCCGCCCCGTCACCCAGAAAAAGGCAAACGGCAGCGCAAAGGCCACCCCGATGAAGCGGCCGAGAAAGCGGTGCGCCCACTCCCACCAGTAGATGAATTGGAACTCGGCCATCGACATCCCCTTGTTGACGAGTTCGTACTCGGGGATCTGCTGGTATTTCCGGAAGGCGTCCTGCCAGTCGGCCTCGCTCAGCGGCGGGATGGCGCCCAGGATCGGGCGCCACTCGGTGATCGACAGGCCGCTATCGGTCAGCCGCGTGGCGCCGCCGACGACGATCATGGCGAGCACCAGGGCCGCCACGCACAGGAGCCAGATCCGCACCGCCGCGTCAGCGTATTGGCTGTCGGCGCGTGCCGGCCGTAAGCCTAGCTGGGTGTGCGCATGCGTCATTGCCGTGTCTCCTCACTGTCTACCCTGTCTGATAGGCAAATCGCGGCAATTGGATCAATGCGGTACAGCACGCGCAGGGCGCGACAGGATGGTCAGGTGATGGCGCTCAGAACACGCAAGCTGATCGGAGCCGTGCTGCTGCTCGTGCTCATCATCGTCTACGCCTTCCTGATGGTGGCGCTGGCCGCCGTGCTCGAGGTGCACACGACGGCGAAGATTTTCGAGGCCGTGTTCTACCTCGTCGCCGGGCTGGGCTGGGTGCTGCCGGCCGCAGTCATCGTCAAGTGGATGTCGGGTCCGGACGCGACGTGGCCGGGCGGCGGGCGCTCGC
>JBGSQO010000668.1:0-6293 GCA_041738055.1 Filomicrobium sp. | reverse complement strand
TCGGTGTCGAGCAGGCGGCCAAGGCAGCCGGCTTCGACGTCGTGGTGCCGTTCTCGCCCGGTCGCGGCGATGCCACCGACGCCATGACGGACGCCGCCTCGTTTGCTCCCCTGGAGCCGATCGCCGACGGTTTCCGCAACTGGCTCAAGAAGGACTACGCCGTCACCGCCGAGGAACTGCTGCTCGACCGCACGCAGCTCCTGGGTCTGACGGCGCACGAGATGACCGCGCTCGTCGGCGGCATGCGCGTGCTTGGCACCAACCACGCCGGCACCAAGCATGGCGTGTTCACGGATCGCGTCGGCGCCCTGACGACGGATTTCTTCGTCAACCTGACCGACATGGGCAACACCTGGAAGCCTGCCGGCCGCAACCTGTTCGAGATCCGCTGCCGCAAGTCCGGCGATCTCAAGTGGACGGCGAGCCGCGTCGACCTCGTGTTCGGCTCCAACTCGATCTTGCGCGCCTACGCCGAGGTCTATGCCCAGGACGACGCCAAGGCTAAGTTCGTCAAGGACTTCGTCGCCGCCTGGACCAAGGTGATGAACGCCGACCGCTTCGACCTCGCCGCCTGATCGCGGATTGTCGAGACCGGCAGAACGACGAAGGGCGGCGCATCCAGCGCCGCCCTTTTTTCTGTCCCGCCGACCACGGTTGCCATCCTTAGTCCGCTCGCCGCCAGATCGCGTCGTACTCAATCAGGCTGCCCTTGGCGTCGCGCGAGACCGTCGAGAAGGCGTAGAGCTCAAAACCCAGTCCCTTCAGCGCGAACATGATCTGCCAGTGATCGGGTGCACCCTCGTAGATGGGCTGCACCGGCATCTCGATCATGAGGCCGGCGATCTGCTCGCGTCTGTCGCCAGCGCCCTTCAGCACCTCGAGGTCGTGGCCCTGGGTGTCGGTCTTGAGGAAGATGGGGATGTCGCGCGGGATGGCGTCCTGCTCCAGCGCCTCGTCGAGCCGCAGGATCTCCACCGCCTCGGTTTGCGCGGTGACGAGTGCCGGGAAGCGGTCGACCATGCCCGCGCTCGACGGCAGCAGGGAATTGAAGTTGGAGCCGGCGTTGATGTTGAGGGACAGCGTGGCGCGCTCGGCGCCGAGCCCAGCCTGTCGCACCTGCCAGTCCGGTTTGCCTTTAGCCACCTTTGCCAGGGTCGCGAAGGTCGATGAGGCCGGCTCGAACGACAGGATCGGGCCGCGATAGCCGGCAGCGCGTGCCATCCGCGCAAAGCCGCCATGATGGGCCCCGCAGTCGACGACGAGACCCGTCTCATGGTGGGTGAAGTAGCGCCGCAGATTGAGGTCGATGCTGTCGGACCGGCGGATCGTCCGCAGGTCGTAGCCGAGCATCAACGCCAGCGGTCGCAGGACCGTCGAGGACATGGGGCCTCCCGAGAGCCAGACTGGTGCCGTATACTGGCGGACAGCAAGTCCATCGGACTGGCAGCCCCTCAAACCGTCAGAATGATCTTGCCGATGTGCTGTCCGCCGTCGATCCGCGCGTGCGCCTTGCCGGCCTCGGCGAGCGGGAAGGTGGCATCCACGACCACTTTGATCCGACCGTCCGTCAGCATGGGCAGCACGTACTCTTCCAGGCTCCGCGCGATGCGGCCCTTGACCACGGTCGGGCGGATGCGCAGCGTCGACCCGGTAATGGTGAGCCGCTTCAGCATCACGCGCAGGAAGTCGATCTCGGCCTTGGCGCCCTTCTGGTAGGCGATGTTGACCATGCGCCCGTCGTCGGCGAGGCTCGCGACGTTCTTTGCGATGTAGTCGCCCCCGACCATGTCGAGGATGACATCGACGCCGCGCTTGCCCGTCGCCTCCTTGACGACCTCCAGGAAGTCCTGTTCGCGATAGTTGACGGCGACGTCGGCACCGAGCTTGAGGCAGGCCGCGCACTTCTCCGCCGAACCGGCCGTGGCGATGACCTTGGCGCCGAACGCCTTGGCGAGTTGGATGGCGGTGACGCCGATGCCAGAGGTGCCGCCGTGGATCATGAACCACTCGCCCGAGACGAGGTGGGCCCGCTCGAAGACGTTGTGCCAGACGGTGAAGAAGGTCTCCGGCACGCCGGCGGCCTCGATCATCGAGATGCCGGCCGGGATCGGCAGGCAGGCCAGCTCGTCGGCCAGACAGTAGGTCGCGTAGCCGCCGCCGTTGACCAGCGCCATGACCGGCTCCCCGACAGCAAAGCCCGTGGCGCCTTCGCCAAGTGCCGCAATGGTTCCGGCGACCTCCAGGCCAGGGATCTCCGAATGCCCCTTGGGCGCGGGATAGGTTCCCTCGCGCTGCATCACGTCCGGCCGGTTGACGCCTGCTGCTGCGACCTTGATCAGCACCTGACCGGGGCCCGGAGTGGGTGTGGCGACCGTCTCGGCCGCCAAGACTTCGGGGCCGCCCTTGCCCTTGATCAGGATCGCGGTCATCGTCTCGGGCACAACAGTCATGGCGGGCTCCTTGGCGCTCTTGTCTGTTTTGGCGGTCGTCGCGGGGCGCGCTGGCATGCGGCACCTGCGCTATCAAGCGAGCAATGCCCGACGGCCGGGATCCAGGCAAGCTCGGGCATGCCGCAGGCGGGATATACTATCGGGAAAGCGGATCGGGTTTCGTGCGAGGCCAACGGAAGGCCGCGCAGCCAGTCTTGTCTGTCTCATCACTCCATGCGAGAGTTTTGCTATGACGGAGCTATCGGCACCATTGCAGGCCGCTATCGCGCAGGCTGTTTCGGAAAATCCCCGGGGCAGGCCCGACGATCTGATGCGTGAAATTGCTGCGGCCGTTGCCGATGAGGACACGCGACGGGCGATCCGCGATGCCTGGCACCGTGCAACGCTGGTCCATGCCGCAAGCGAGGCCGGCGCGGACGTGGATATCGGGGAAGCCTTCGATCAGATCCGCCGCCGAATTGAAGGCCGCACGGCCGGGTCCAGCACGTGACCAGGGTCGTCCTGCGGCCGCAGGCCCTGCGCGACTTGGAGGACATCACCGACTACATTTCTCGCAACAACGCGTCTCGAGCCTTGTCGTTTGTAGATGAACTGCAGCAGACCTGCGCCTCACTGGCGGAGTTCCCGAAGCGCGGAACGCCTCGCGATGATCTCATGACTGGGGTGCGCTAACTGGTCTACCGGAACCACCTCGTTTTGTACCGATACAGCGAAGTCGAGGATATCGCGCGCATTCTTCGCATTGTGGAAGGCCACCGCGACCTGCGGGCCGTCGTCGGCGGCGATGACGAGGCGATGTGAACATTGGGGTATCCACCCGGACAGTCAGCAAGGTGCCACATGGATTGGGACGAACCACGTAAAGCGCCGACCGCTGGGGCCACGGTGGGCGAAGCCTTGGACAAGCTGTCGGTTGCAGACCTCGAGGCGCGGGTTGCGAGCCTCGCCGCCGAAATCGTCCGCGTCGAGGCTGAGATCGCCAAGCGCCGGGCTCACGAGGCGGCAGCAGCGGCGCTGTTCAAGAGCTGAATGCGGCAGCGGATGTGGGTGCCTGCCAAGCATTGATCCAGTTAACGCGCTCTCGTGTCAAAAACACCGTGCCGTTAGGTGATCATTAGCCTTCCCGACCTATAGTGAACGTCATCCAGTGCTCTGGATCTCGAGTGGATGCTTCCACTCTGTTTGACGCCTCCCTGTTGACTTCAGAGCCGCTCGCGAATGAGCGGCTCTTTTTTTGCTTGTTCACCGCTGACATAGGCACCCGTATCGGGCACACGTGGCGAATCCAGAGCCGGTCTGATCCGTTTCGGTACGAACGCCCCGTTTTGGGCGTTGTTGTTAAGTATGGTCTGATAGCCTCGTTCGGGGTATGACAGCAGCATCAGTCAAGGAAAGCGTACCGGGTCTTCATGAGCACCACGTTCCGCGTCGACGACATGGCCGAGAGGGCCGGCGTCCCAGTCTCGTTCGGCGACCGTTTCCAGGCGTCCGAGCAGTTCGATGGCGTGTTCCGCGAGGGCATGCTGCTGGTGGAGCGGACGGCCGCCTATCTCGATGGCCAGGGCCGCAAGGATAGCAAGGGCTTGGCCCCGGGCCTCACCTCGCTCTATGCAACCGAGAGCATGCGGCTGACGACGCGGTTGCTCGATCTCGCCTCGTGGCTCTTGATCCGGCGCTCTCTGAAGTCCGGCGAAATCTCCGAGGAGCAGGCGCGAGCCAAGCGCCAGCGCGTCAAGTTGAAGGCGCTGAGCCGGCCGTCCCACGTCAAGGGCTTCGAGGAGTTGCCGCAGGGCCTGCGCGATCTCATCGTCGAGAGCTTCTCGCTGCATGACCGTATCGTCTGCCTGGATCGCGCTATGACCGTCGGCAGCCTGGGTGAACAGGACGAGGTCGCAGCCGTCGTTGCAGCCTCCAAGGTCAACCCCGTCGCCCAGCAGATGAGCCTGCTCAAGGCAGCCTTCGGCGGCTGATCCCGACCTGAGCGCCGCGTCCCCGTGGCCATCGCGGGCCCCTTAGCGCTGGCGCCCCCAAAGCGACTTCGGCATCTCCCAAACACCAAAAGCCCCGGCTGGACCGGGGCTTTTCGCTTTTCTACCGAGTGTCTGTTCTACCGAGTGTCTGTCGAGGTGCGCGCGGTCGGCGTCGCGGCTCAGAACAGGCCTTCGAACTTCTTCTTGAACTTCGACAGGCGGCCCGAGCGGTCGAGCAGCTTCTGGTCGCCGCCGGTCCAGGCCGGATGCGAGCTGGGGTCGATGTCCAGCGACAGGGTGTCACCCTCGCGGCCATAGGTCGAGTACGTGATGAACTCGCTGCCGTCGGTCATCACCACCTTGATCTGGTGGTAGTGCGGGTGCAAGTCGGGGTCTTTCTTCATGGCGCGCTCCGCGTAATTGCCACCCTGAGCCTCGGTTGTCCCGGAGCCCGACGCCGCGTGTCACGAGCATGTGGTGGATATCGAAGCCGCGCTGATACTAGAGAACCAGGGTGAATACAAGCCCGGCGGCCCAATGTGGCGCACTTTTCGGCGGCAGGCCGCGCCAAATGATCACGAAACCGGCCCTTTGCCCTTGAGATACGGGGCCGCGTCGGGCAAGTTGGCGCAACTTTGGAACGGCTCCAGAAAGCCGCGCCGTCCTTCGCCCCACTCGTCGCCCCATCTGGCGACCGCCCTTCCGCCGAGAGATCCCCGCCCGTGAGTGAAGCCACCATCGCCGCAGCCGACGCCCCGACCGAGAGTGACGCCGAGCGGGCCGAAGGGGCCAAAGCCAAGCGGGCCTCGCTGAAGCCGCTGCTCGCATTGAAGCCGTACCTGCTGCGCTATCGAGCAGCGCTGGCTGCGGCGTTCGTGGCGCTCGTCGCTTCGGCCGGCGCGACGCTGTCGATCCCGATGGCGGTGCGCCGCATGATCGACCACGGGTTCTCCAACGCCGACGGCACGTTGATCGGCCAGTACTTCCTGATGCTGATCCTGATCGGCCTCCTGCTCGCGGCCGCCAGCGCCACGCGCTTCTACTTCGTCAACTGGCTGGGCGAGCGGGTCGTCTCGGATCTGCGCCGCGACGTCTTCCAGCATCTGACCAAGCTCGGTCCGGCGTTCTTCGAGCGGACACGCTCCGGAGAGGTGATGAGCCGGCTGACGGCCGATACCACGCAGATCAAGGCGGCGGCCGGAACCGCCCTCAGTCAGGCGCTGCGCAATCTCATCATGCTGGTCGGCGCACTCGTCATGATGCTGGTCACGAGTGTCGAACTGTCGCTGCTCGTACTGGTCGCCATACCGGCCATCGTGCTGCCGCTGATGGGCTACGGCAAGGTCGTCCGCCGGCTGTCGCGGGAGGCGCAGGATAGCCTCGCGGATGCCTCCGCCTATGCGGCCGAAAACCTCGTCGCGGTCCGCACCATGCAGGCCTACACGCACGAGGCGGCCGTCAACAGCCGTTATGCGGAGGCCGTCGAGGGCTCGTTTACGGCGGCGCGGCGCAGGCTGCTGGCGCGGGCCGGCCTCACCGGGCTTGCTATCAGTCTCGTCGTCGCCAGTATCGTTGGCATTCTGTGGTTCGGCGCGTCGTCGGTCATTACCGGCGAGATGACCGGCGGAAGGCTCTCCCAGTTCGTGCTCTACGCCGTGTTCGCGGCCGGTGCGCTCGCCGAACTCGCCGAGGTGTGGGGCGAGATGAGCCAGGCCGCCGGCGCTTCCGAGCGCCTGATGGAACTGCTCGCGGTCGAACCCGAGATTCGCTCGCCGCGCCACCCCGAGAGCCTGCCAAAGCCGGTCAAGGGCGCCGTCGCCTTCGAGGGCGTGACGTTCTCCTATCCGACCCGGCCGGACGATCAGGCGCTCGC
>JBGSQO010000641.1:0-3914 GCA_041738055.1 Filomicrobium sp. | reverse complement strand
GCCGGCAGCCCCGACCGTGCGCGCTCCCGGCGGCGTGTCGCTCGGCTTCCTCGAGACGCGCTCGCGTGGCCTCAGACTGTCGCCGATCAACCAGCGCCGCCTCGACAACTTCAAGGCCAACCGGCGCGGCTATTGGAGCCTGTGGATCTTCCTCGTCCTGTTCGGCGTCTCGCTATTTGCCGAGTTTATCGCCAACGACAAGCCGATCCTCGTCTCCTACAAGGGCGAACTTCTGTCGCCGGTGCTGATCGACTACCCGGAAGAAAAGTTCGGCGGGTTCCTGGCCGTCACCGACTACCGCGATCCGGTCATCGCCGACGAGATCACAGCCCACGGCTGGATGCTGTGGCCGCCGATCCGCTACTCCTACGACACGATCAATCGCGACTACCCGCGCCGCAAGAGCCCCGACGGGCTGTGCCTGGGCTATCCTGCCCCGCCGCCGTGGGCCTCCAGTGCCGAACTGTGCGAAACTAGCCCGGAGCAGCTCGCCCGCTACAGCGACGTGTGGAGCGCCAACTGGCTCGGCCTCGACAACCAGGGCCGCGACGTGCTGGCCCGCGTCATCTACGGCTTCCGCACATCGGTGCTGTTCGGGCTGATCCTGACCGTGCTGGCGTCCGCGATCGGGGTCACGGCTGGCGCGGTACAGGGCTATTTCGGCGGCCGGGTCGATCTGGTCTTCCAGCGCTTTCTCGAGATCTGGTCGTCGATCCCGTCGCTGTTCGTTTTGCTGATCGTGTCCTCCGTGCTGGTGCCGGGGTTCTGGACGCTTCTGTTCACGCTTCTGGTGTTCGAGTGGGTGGCTCTGGTCGGCGTGGTGCGGGCGGAGTTCCTGCGCGGCCGCAATTTCGAGTACATCAATGCTGCCCGCGCGCTCGGGCTATCGGATGCGACCATCATGTGGAAGCACCTTTTGCCCAACGCGATGGTCGCGACCCTGACGTTCCTGCCGTTCCAGCTGTCGGGTTCGATCGCCGCACTGACCGCGCTCGACTTCCTCGGCCTCGGCCTGCCGCCCGGATCGCCGTCGCTGGGCGAACTGCTGCTGCAGGGCAAGAAGCATCTGGAAGCGCCGTGGCTCGGCCTCACCGGCTTCTTCTCGCTGGCCATCATGCTGTCGCTGCTCATCTTCATCGGCGAAGCCGTCCGCGACGCGCTCGACCCCAGGAAGGTGTTCCGGTAGGCTCGACCCATGAACGAGAACAAACGCATCGTGATCGAGCACTATCCGGTGGAGAAGCTGCCGGAGGAGCTGCGGGCTGGCCTGTCGGGAGCACAGACCGTGCGCGTCACAGTCGAGCCGGAGATCGAGCGCGAGGTGGCCCCCCCGCGGTTGACCCGGTTCTTCGGAGCTGGGCGCGGGGCCTATCCTGCCGCAAGTGACGTCGTGTCCGAGATAAGAAAGCTGCGTGACGAATGGGAGTGAAGCCAGACTTCCAAGGCGTCCGCCTCTATGTCGATACCAACATTCTGATCTATGCCGTCGAGGGGGCTCGCCCCGAAGCACTCGCTTTGCTGGAGGCCGTTGACGCGGGAGTGATTGCCGTCGTGACCAGCGAACTGACGCTTGCCGAGGTCCTTGTCGCGCCGTTGCGCAACGGGCAGCAGGACATCGCGGCGACCTACGAGGCGTTGCTCGGCTGCGATGAGAGCGGGCGATTGGACGTTGTGCCGGTCTCGCGGACTGTACTGATGGAGAGCGCCCGGCTGCGCGCGACGGTCGGCGGGAAACTTCCAGACGCCATCCATGTTGCCACGGCCCTGACTGAGGGGTGCGGCTTTCTGCTGACAGAGGATCGGTTGCTGGTGGTGCCGGACAATCTCCGCAAGCTGACGCTCGAAGACCTGACCGAAGGCGAGCCAAACCCATGACCACCCCCTCCCAGACCCTCGTGCAGGTGCGCAACCTGTCGGTCGCCTTCCACCAGGGCGGCAAGACGTCGCTCGCCGTCAAGCGCGCCTCCTTCCGCATCGAGAAGGGTGAGACGGTCGCCATCGTCGGCGAATCCGGCTCCGGCAAGACGGTCTCGGCGCTGTCGATCCTGCGCCTGCTGCCGGGCTCGTCGAGCCACCCCTCGGGCGAGATTTTCTTCGAGGGCAAGAACCTCTTGAAGGCCTCCGAAGACGAGTTGCGCGCCATTCGCGGCGACCGCATCTCGATCATCTTCCAGGAGCCGATGACTTCGCTCAACCCGCTGCACACCATCGAAAAGCAGGTCGGTGAGATCCTGAAAGTGCACCGCGGGCTCGACGAAAAGGCCGCCCGCGTCCGCGTCGTCGAGCTCTTGTCCAAGGTCGGTATCCGCGATCCCGAGAAGCGGCTGTCGGCCTTCCCGCACCAATTGTCCGGCGGCCAGCGCCAGCGCGTAATGATCGCCATGGCGCTCGCCAACGAACCCGACCTGCTGATCGCCGACGAGCCGACGACCGCCCTCGACGTGACCATCCAGGCGCAGATTCTGGACCTCTTGAAAAAGCTCAGCGCCGAGATGGGCATGGCGCTCCTGCTCATCACCCACGACCTCGGCATCGTCCGCAAAATGGCCCGGCGCGTCTACGTCATGAAGGCGGGCGAAGTTGTCGAAGAAGGCTTCACCGAGGCGATCTTCACGAGCCCCCGTCACGCCTACACGCGCCACCTGATGGCGGCCGAGCCCAAGGGCGCGCCGCCCAAGGAGGACACGACCGCGCCCGTCGTCCTGGAGACGACCGACCTCAAGGTGTGGTTTCCGATCAAGGCGGGCCTGCTGAGGCGGACGGTCGATCACATCAAGGCGGTCGACGGGGTCAGCCTGACGCTGCGGGCCGGCCAGACGCTCGGCGTCGTCGGCGAATCCGGCTCGGGAAAGACCACGCTCGGGCTGGCGCTGCTGCGGCTCATCTCCTCCGACGGCCCGATCGTCTACAGCGGGCAGCGCATCGATGGTCTCACCCAGCGGCAGATGCGGCCGTTGCGCCGCCAGATGCAGATCGTGTTCCAGGACCCCTTCGGCTCGCTGTCGCCGCGGCTGTCCGTCGGGCAGATCATCGAGGAAGGCCTAACGATCCAGCAGCCCCACCTCGACTTCGATCAGCGCCGCGACCGGGTCGGGCTGGCGCTGGAGGAGGTCGGGCTGGATGCGGGCGCACAGGACCGCTATCCGCACGAGTTCTCCGGCGGCCAGCGCCAGCGTATCGCCATTGCGCGCGCCATGGTGCTGGAACCTAAATTCGTCATGCTCGACGAGCCGACGAGCGCCCTCGACATGAGCGTGCAGGCGCAGATCGTCGACCTGTTGCGGGACCTGCAGAGCCGGCGCGGGCTCGCCTATCTGTTCATCAGTCACGACCTGAGGGTGGTCCGCGCGCTGTCCAATCACGTCATCGTCATGCGCAACGGCAAGGTTGTGGAAGAAGCCTCCGCCGAGCAGATCTTCGCGGCCCCGAAGGAGGCCTACACGCAGGCCCTGATCGCCGCCGCGCTCAACCTCGAGGTGCGCCACGAGGCGGTGCTCGCCGAGGCGTGAGACTGGCATTGGCCGAAGTGAAGACGGGGGGCTTTGCCCCCTCGACCCCCACCAAGGGCTAGGCCCTTGGAACCATCACCCGGAGATCCTGGCACGCTGGTCGCCCTGGAGGGAGTAAACGGGGTGATCCCCGCGCGGGGTCCGGTGGCGCGCAGCCCCCGCACTTCACTATTTGGCGCGTACATCGCCCTACCCCCGCCGCAAGCCACCCTTGTGGTTCGGCTTGCGCTTGACCGGCGTGTGGCGGCGCGGCGGGGTCCGCTTCAGCCAGTGCAGATCATCGAAGATCTCGACCGAGGCCGCGCGCTTGCGGCCCTTTGGGGTGCGCGGCTCCAGGCTGGCGGCGATCTCGGTGCCGTCGACCGTATCGGCCTCCAGGGCCTCGCCGTTCGCCGGCTCTGCTGC
>JBGSQO010000629.1:0-1908 GCA_041738055.1 Filomicrobium sp. | reverse complement strand
ACGGCATGCAGCGCCCGCGCGGCCAAATCGCGCAGGCTGCCGGCATTCGGCATCGGTGGCGGCGGCCGAGCGGCCGTCGAGGCATGAGGCATGTGTGTGTCCATTGCGCAGGCCTTGTGCCGGCGCGTCCTGAGAATAAGTGCCCGGTAGGCGACCGACAACGCTTCGTCGCGGTTTCCTCGTAGGCCGAGCCCTATTGTTGCTGGTTTTAAACTGTTTCGTGCAAAAGAACTTATGGCGTCGCAACATGCCGCGCTGCGGCGGGCGCGCAGGCGGGTCGGACCCGAGACGAATGGCGCAACTGCCGCTGGAGGAAGCCGCGATGATCGATCTCGACAGTCTCTGCCGCACGGCCCGGTCGCTGCTCGCTGGCAGCCTCGTCGCGCTGGTGCTGGCCAGTGCTCCCGCCGAGGCGCGCCGTCCAGCAGGACCCTTCATCGAGACGCTGTCGGCTGCCGACAAGCGGGAGTTCGAAGCCTGGTTGAAGGCGCAGACGTTCTATGAAGCCGATCTCGACGCCTTCTGGGACAAGGTCGAAGCGAAGCGCGCCCAACGCCGCAAGAAGAAGGCGGCCGAACAGGTTGTGACCTCCAGCGATTACGTGACGACGCAGCCGCCCGAGTACAAGGGACCGAGCCTCGCCAAGCGGCTCGCGGAGGCCTGGAGCGCTTACCAGAAGGTGGACGACGCTGCCACACCAGTAGAGCCGCCCGACGAGATCCCGACCGTCGATCAGTATCTGGCGACGGCCAAGAGCCAATACGGCTTTGTTCCCGAGCGTGTCGCCGAGCGGGAGTTCAAGCAGCGCTACGCCCGCGAGGCCCTGCGGCTGGGGCTCAGCAAGGATCAGGTCGTGCGCGTCTATGCCCTGGAGACGGGCGGGCTCGGCACCGCCGATATGCAGGCCGGCATTCACCCCATCAAGCGGACGGGCAAGCCGATCTCCTCGGCGATGGGATACGCGCAATTGCTGAACGCCAATTCGATCGGGGAACTGGTCAAGAATGGCGGTGATTTCCTGGAGCGTCTGCGCGCCATGGCCCGCGCCGCCAGCACGCCGCCCGAGCGTCGCAAGCGGCTCGAGGAGAAGATCGCCGCACTCGAGAAGATGATCGCCCGCGTGCGCCGCGTGAAGAACGAGTGGGGCAGCCACGTTGCGTTTGCCCGCACGCTCCCCGGACAGGGCGTGCATGCCATCAACATCGACGGCGATATCGGCCCCTGGCTGCAGGTCATCAAGCTGAAGGGCATCAAGGATCTGGCCGATCGCAAGGGTGTGACGAACCTCGATCCGACCGCGCTCGAATTGATGAACCTGGCCGGACCGTCGACAGGGCTCGAGATGATGACGTCGGTCGGCCTCAAGATGCCCACCGTCAATTTCTTCGCCCGGCGCGGCTATTACCGCAACTCGGTCGTTCGTGGCCGGACGTCGGAGGGGTTGATGGCGGCACTGAAGGAGCGCATGGACCAGAACATGAAGAACTCCGGTGCCATCGAGTTCGCGGCCGTGTTCGATGAACTGCTGACGGGAACGAGCCGGGCTGCCCGAAACTGAGCTGAGGTCCTCGGCTAATTTCTCAGTAAGCCGGGGGCTTCGCGCCCCCGGACCCCGCGCCGGCATAGCCTGTTTTTCGCCAAGTGATGGTTCCAAGGCCTAAGGCCTTGGTGGGGGTCGAGGGGGCAAGGCCCCTTTGTCTTCACTTTACTTCACTTCACTCAGCGATCGAATCGACCTCGATCACTTGTCGCAGGCGAACTTCACGGTCACGAACGGCGCCGAGATGGTGCAGGTCTTGCCCGACTTCTTGAAGTAGCGCGAGACGTCGAGATCGGGGCCATCGCGACCGCGCGGCCGATCGGCCTCGTCGTCCTCTGCCGAAGCAACCTCCTCCTCGGCCTCGGCGG
>JBGSQO010000616.1:0-2039 GCA_041738055.1 Filomicrobium sp. | reverse complement strand
GCCGGCAGCTCTCCCGACCGCCCGGTTCGCCGCCCGGCCGTGGTGCACAAGGCCAAATCATCCGGCGGCCCGTCATTCAGCCTGTTCTCCGGCGGCAGCCAGCCGAAGTATCGCTGGCCCGGCGATCGCTGAAATGGCCAGCGCCTTCCTGCCGGCACTTCCCCCTCTCCCCATTGCAAGTACAGGGCAATGGGGAGAGGGGAAACCCATCCCGCCTCCTACTGCCAATCAAGTACGCGCCCCGCCCGCCAGCGGAAACGTCTCCTCGACGACATACGGCCCGCCGCCGGTCAGGGGCTTGGACGAAAACAGCGCAAAGCTCGTCACCAGGAACGGCTCGGAGGCATAGGTCGCGCGCCGCGCCAGGAATCGCGCAATGGCATTGGGCGGAGAGTTCCGCAGCCGGGCGATCGTGACATGCCCCTTGAACGCCCGCGTTTCCGGCGCAAGTCCAGCCGCCCGCGCCGCCTTCTCATTGGCCTTCGCCAGCCGCCCCAGCGCTGGTCCAGCCTCGACGCCGACCCACAGCGAGCGCGGCTCCTTTGCCCCGAACGTGCCGAGCCCCGTCAGCCGGGCCACGAACGCCTCGCCCTCGATGGCATCGAGATTGCGGACGAGTTCGTCGGCCGTCGGGTTGTCGATATCGCCGGCAAACCGCAGCGTCACATGCAGATCGTCGGCATCGATCCACCACGCGCCGGGCAGTGGCATGCTGAGATCCGACAGCTGGTCCCGGATCTCCTCGGGGATTTCGATCCCGGTGAACAAGCGCGGCATGGCGATGCGCTCCTCTGTAACCAACGCAAATCCCAATAACTTCAGCCCTTTGCCCCGCCCTCGACCTCCGCGATCAGCGCTTCGACCTTCGGCAGGATGCCGGCGACGATCCGGGCGACGCCGGCCGCATTGGGATGCAGCCCGTCGTCCTGGTTGAGCTTGGGGTCGGTGGCCACGCCCTCGAGAAAGAACGGGTAGAGCAGCAGGCCGTGCTTGGCCGCCAGCTCCGGAAAAATCGGGTCGAAATCCTTCGCGTAGGCCGCGCCCCAGTTGCCGATCGCCCGCATACCGGCCACCAACACCGGCAGCCGCCGCGCCTTCAGCTGCACGAGGAGGAGATCGAGGCCGCGGCGCACCCGGTCCGGCGGGATACCGCGCAGCGCATCGTTGGCGCCGAGTTCGACGATGACGGCATCCGCATCGTCCCCGACCGCCCAGTCGAGTCGCTCCAGACCGCCCCCGACCGTATCGCCCGAGACCCCGGCATTGACGATCTCGACGTCGTGCCCGCGCGCCGTCAGCGCCGCCTGCAACTGCGCCGGAAAAGCCTCGGCTGGCGCGACCCCATAGCCGGCCGTCAGGCTGTCCCCCAGCGCGATGATCCGCATTCGCTTGCCTTCCCCCGCCACGGCCTGAGACACGTGAAAGCCGCAAACCAGCGCGAGGACAGCAGCGAGAAGCCGGGTCTTGCACGCACCCGCAAAGCATCTCATGTGACCGGCTCCATCCTCATCCGTTGCGCCAGACCTGCGTATATCACCACTCAGCGCCGTTCATGGCCAGGAGACGACGACAGCGTGGCCACCCCCATCGTTTCACTGCAAGACGTTCGCCTCTCCCTGTCGAGCCGGGCCGGTTCGGTCGATATCCTGCGCGGCATCACTCTGGATATCGCCGAGGGCCAGTCGGTGGCGATCCTGGGTCCGTCCGGCTCCGGCAAGACCTCGCTGCTGATGGTCCTGGCCGGCCTTGAACGCGCAACGTCGGGTACGGTCAGCGTCACGGGGCAGGATCTGTCGCGCCTGAATGAGGACGCGCTGGCTCGCCTGCGCGGCGCCCGCATCGGCATCGTGTTTCAGTCCTTCCACCTCGTGCCGACCATGACGGCGGAGGAGAATGTGGCCCTACCGCTGGAGTTCCAGGGCGAGCCGGGGGCCTTCGAGCGCGCCCGCGCCCTGTTGGCCGATGTCGGGCTCGCCCACCGCGTCGACCATTTCCCCGCCCAGCTTTCTGGCGGCGAGCAGCAGCGCGTGGCCCTGGCG
>JBGSQO010000612.1:0-3355 GCA_041738055.1 Filomicrobium sp. | reverse complement strand
CTCGATCGCGTGCTGGCGGGCGCGCAGCTGAAGTCGGTCGCCCGCGCGCTGGACGTGCCCTGGTGGCTGCGTCGGCTGCCTCCGGAGATGTTCGAAGGTCCGCTGCCCGATCTGCCGGCCAGCGAGTCTTTCGCGCGACGGATCGCCAGCCGCATCCCCGATGTCGGCGGCGATGGCCCGTTCTGGCTCGAGACCCTGGCCTTCGCCACTCAGGCCGTGCACGAGGACTTCGCCATCTGGCTGGCCCAGCAGCACCTGCACGCCGAGCGCGGTGAGGCTCCGCGGCTGTTTTCCGTGCTCGCCGCCTATGCTTGGCACTCCGGGGCGCCGTCGACCGAGGCCCACTCACTGATCGCCGTACCGTGGCGCCCGGAGATCTCCTTCGACACCGCGCTGTGCGCCGCCAAGAGCTGGTTCAACCGGCTGCGTCTGGTCATCCAGCTCGATCCCGGCACGCTGCCCGATACCTGGCTGGACGGCGGCGAGGCCATGGGCCTGAGCTTCGTCCCCTTGACCGAGCACGCCTCGATCCTCGATGAGGCGCGCGCCATGCAGAACTGCGCCGACCAGTACGCCGACCGCCTGTCGCGCGACCGCTGCCGGCTGTTTTCCATCCGTCGCGGAACGGTCCGCATCGCAACGCTCGAGATCGGCCCGCACCCACGCGAAGCCGGCGTGCTCGCCATCGCGCAGCTGAAGGCCCGCCACAACATGCCGGCCTCGCTGGAAGTGTGGCAGGCCGCCCACGTCTGGCTGTCGCGCCAGACCGGTCTCAAGCGTCTGCCGCCGATGCTCGCCCCGGAGCGGGCACTCAATTCGGCGCGCTGGCGGCAGTTGATCGGGCCCTACCGGCAGGCGAAAGGCGGGGCGGACTGGTTGCCGGAGACGATCACCCATCGTGCGCTGGCCCGTCTGGAACTCGACATGGGCGATCTGGCTCGCCGCGCCGACGTGACTTCCTGGCTGTTCACTTGATCGGCGGGAGCTTGTCGGGGCGGCAGACGACGGCTTGACAGTCCATGCCAGGGGAGGTTCGGGTCGAGCGGGATCATACCGAACAGCTCACCGACGAGACCGCCATGGCCCTCCAGGACCACTTGACCGATATCATCGCCCTCGCTTGGTTCGTCCTGGTGGTGCGCGGCTACGACCTCGCCTCGCGGCTGCCGGCCATCCGTCGGCACAGCATCAACGCCGCCGTTCAGGCCCAGCGCGAGGCCTGGATGGGCGAAATGGCCTCTCGCGAGGTCCGGATCTTCGACGCCCAGTTGGTCGGCTGGCTCAGCAATGCCAACGTCTTCTTCGCCTCGACCAGCGCCATCACTATCGGCGGTCTGGCCGCCCTTCTCGGCTCCGGCGATACCGCCCGCCAGATCGTCGCCAGCCTGCCCTATGCGGCCCAGACCCCGCCCGTGCTGTGGGAATTGAAGGTGCTCTTCCTGTTGACGGTCATGGTCTACGCGTTCTTCAAGTTCGCCTGGGCATTTCGGCTGTCGCACTACGTGTTGATCATGGTGGGGGCGACGCCCCCCTATGATTCGCCCGAAGCAGCGCGGCGCGAGGCCCATGCCTTGGCTACTGCCCGTCTGCTCGGCATCGTCGGCGAGCACGCCAACAATGGCTTGCGCGCGTTCTACTATGCCATTGCGGGATTGGCGTGGTTCTATCACCCACTGGCGTTCATGGCGATTACCACCGGTGTGCTGATCATGAATATCCGACGCGACCACTTCTCTCGCGCCCGAGCTGTCATCGACGGCAAGGGACCACTGCCGCCGTTGAGGGTCTGAGGTTCCGCTCCCCGGCCTATCCGCAACACGAAGCCTCCCGCTCAGCGGCGGACCTCGCGGCGCAGGGCTCGCGGCGACATCTTGAACCAGCGGCGAACAGCGCGGGTGAACGCGCTCGCATCGCCGTATCCCAAATCGTGCGCGATATCGGTCAGCGGCATGTCGGTGTCGCGCAACATACGCTTGGCCAGATCCGATCGCGTTGCCGCCACGACTTTTTCGAACGTGGTGCCGGCCTGCTCCAGCCGGCGCTGCAGCGAGCGTGGGCTCACGCCGATGGAGGCGGCAACCGCGTCCAGATCGGCTTCCCCCTCGCGCAGGCGTCCTGCAATCACATCGCTGGTCTCGCGCACGATGTCGGGGACCTGCGACCGCTCCGCCAGCCAGCGCTTGGTCAGGTCCTCGTAAATGGCAAACGTAATCGGATCGGCCTGCGGCATCGGCGTCGACAGCAGCGCCGACGGCAGGGTGATTTCATTGCGATCCTCGTTGTAACGCACCCGATCCCCGAATACCTGCTCGACAAGCACCGGGCAGGCGATTTCGCGATGATCGAAGCTCATGGCGAGCGGCTTCCATCCGGCCCCGAGGGCGAGCCGCATGCGTTCGATGATCGAGGCTGCCATGAACAGATTGAACTGCACGCGCGGAGCCGGCACCGAGGCCGGCAGCCGCCAGCGAACGTAGGCCATCCCTGCCCGTTCCT
Source organism: Filomicrobium sp. (assembly GCA_041738055.1). Lineage (GTDB taxonomy): Bacteria > Pseudomonadota > Alphaproteobacteria > Rhizobiales > Hyphomicrobiaceae > Filomicrobium. Next base: position 859 of record JBGSQO010000612.1, on the reverse strand, counting down.
CGAGCCCCGTTTCGACATCGGAGATGAACAACGACGAATAAGCCGCCAGCATCTTCAGTCCGTCGCCGATCGTGGGAGCGGTGAGCGCGAGATGCCCCAGAAGTCCCGTCCAGCCGGGCTTCATGTCGATGCCGGCCTGCAGTCCCAGGCAATCGTCCCCGGCCTGCTCGGAGGCCAATTCCAGAACCCTGACGACGGAGGCCAGCGGCACGTGCGACAGCGGTTCAGTGAGGACGCGCGGAGGCAGTGCCGCCGCCGAAAACAGCGGACACACCATGAGCCCCCGCGCCCTGAAGTATTTCTCCAGGTCGACGACGACGCTCGCCAATACGAGTGCGGGGGCTCCCGGCACTGTCTGCTCCCAACGTGCGATGCTATTTGTTGATGTACATCGGTCTGCGCGGGCAAAAAGCCCCACACGCGTCCGTGGCATGCCATCTAAGGTCAACTAACGCGGGCTTGCAGTCAAGACGTGATCTGTCACCTGCCCTAACAGCGTAATTCCCCTAAAAATGGATGGGAATGGTTCGGCTGTAGCCTTGGCTCCGGAGTAAGAAGAATTGACCAATCGACCCGTCGCGGGCTCCCGCTCGCGCGAAACCAGCGAGACGACCTCGCTCATGCACCTGCTGCATCGCGCCGGTCAGTGCGCCGATGAGCACTTCACCGCCAGCATGGGCGACAGCGACCTCACACCCCGCCAGTTCGAGGTGCTGCGGACCGTCTCGCTCAACAAGGAGCCGAGCCAGACCACTCTGGTCGGGCAGACCGGCATTGACCGTTCGACGCTGGCCGACATCGTGCGCCGCCTGACCGAGCGTGGCCTGCTGGCGCGGCGCCGCACCCGCAAGGATGCGCG
>JBGSQO010000585.1:0-5920 GCA_041738055.1 Filomicrobium sp. | reverse complement strand
GGGGGCCTCGATAGCCTGCGGCGCCTCGTTCTGCAGCAGCAGGGCGAGAAGGTCGGCCTCGCGGACCTCGCCGTCAATGATGGCGCGATAGGCCACCGCCGTGGTGTCGTTGGCGTAGATCACCGTGCGGCGGGCGTGCTGGCGCAAGCGGTGCAGCACCGGCGTGAAATCGGAATCCGACGACAGGATGATGAACTCGTCGAAGTAGGTGTCGTGGAGCAGGTAGTCGCGCAGGTCCATGACCATGCGGATGTCGGCCGAGTTCTTGCCCTGGCCGGTCAGCGGCGGGCATTCGATCAGCTCGAACCCGGCGCGCACGAAGTTGTGCCGCACGAACGGGAAGGACTGCATGTCGGTGGAGTTGTCGCGGTCGTTGCGGCGCGGAGCGGTGGAGCCGTAGCTGCGCTGCATGACGATGCGGCGGGGCATGGACAGCGGCATGCCGTTGGTCGGCGTGATGAGAGTGCCCGAAGCGATGGCGGCAAGCCACACGCCGGCATCCTTGGAGAAGCGCTTGGCGGCCTCCTCGCTCTTGCGCCTCAGCGACAGGTAGATGTTGTCATAGTCGACGAACACCGTGCTGAGCAAAGACCCATCCAACTCCCGCTTCATGACTGACTGCCCCCGATTGCCTGGTTTGGGCCATGGGCGCGTGCCGATCTCGCGAAGCCTGCTGGGACTGCTGGCGCGGGGACGTCGGGAGGGTAACCCTCGGGACGGCCGCTCAGCACGATTGGAGCAGGTTCGGGAGACGGGCCGGACGCGCTGGCCTGATCGCTCGAAAACGCGAGACTTGACGGGCAGTCTTGATGAGTCGCTCCGACCGAACAAGGCAGCCTGCGCCACGCATCGGGGCGACCCTGCAAAACTCCGCGTGAACCGCCTGTTTGCGGGCGTTTGCGGGGCTCATAAGCGGTGGAAAACACGTGGGTTGCCGCTGGCCGCCCCGAATCGAGCGACGGCTCGGCGGTTTCACGGCACGATCACGGCACAAATCCGGGCGGGGCGAGTTCGAACCCGGCAAACGAGAAGCCGGGCGCCACCGTGCAGGAGACGAGCGTGTAAGCGCCGAGACTTTCGGCACTCTGCCAGTGGCCGGCGGGAACGATGCCCTGCGGGCGCTCGCCGGCAGCAATGTCGGCGCCGAGCCGGAGCGTGGTGATCGGCCCGCCGTCCGGGGCGATCGACAAGGCGAGCGGGCTGCCGGCGTGGAACAGCCACGTCTCGACGGCATCGACGCGGTGCCAGTGCGAGCGCTCGCCAGCCTTCAGCAAAAAGTAGATCGCGGTGGAGCGAGCGCGGCCGTGGGCATCCGTCGCGCTGTCGCGGAAGGTCTCGCGGTAGTGGCCGCCCTCCGGGTGGGGGAGGAGGCCGAGGGTGGCGATGATGTCGTCGGCGGTCATGGGTTTGGGGAGATGGCCAGATGGGGAGTGGGGTATCGGGCGGCCCATCCCGGATGCCTCCCCGGTTTGGGGAAGGACAGACCGCCGAACCCTCAATCCAGCTCGAACGCGTCGAGGTAGGACGACTTGAGCGCCGGGTCCTGGTCGGCCTTCGACAACAGGCAGTTGCCGACGGCGAGGGTCTCCATTTCCGTGCCCATGAAGCAGCGGAAGGCGTCCTCGGGCGTGCAGACGATCGGCTCGCCGCGCACGTTGAAGGACGTGTTGACCAGCACCGGGCAGCCCGTCTTCGCCTTGAACGCCGAGATCAGCTTATGATAGCGCGGGTTGGTATCGGCATGCACGGTCTGGATGCGCGCCGAGTAGTCGACGTGGGTGACGGCGGGGATATCGCTTCGGACCACGTTCAGTTTGTCGATGCCGAACAGCTTCTGCTGGTCCAGGCTCATAGGGCGGCGGTGCTTCTCCGCGACGTCGGCGACCAGCAGCATGTAGGGGCTGTCGCCCTCGATCTCGAACCAGTCGGCGACGTCCTCGGCCAGAACGGAGGGGGCGAAGGGCCGGAAGCTCTCGCGGTACTTGATCTTGAGGTTCAAGTTTTTCTGCATCTCAGGGTTGCGCGGATCGCCGAGGATCGAGCGGGCGCCCAATGCGCGCGGCCCGAACTCCATGCGGCCCTGGAACCAGCCGATGGCGTGGCCGGCTTCCAGTGCGGTAACGACGCCGTCGATCAGGCCGTCGTCGTCGAGCACGGTGAACTTGGCGCCGGCCTTGGTCAGTCGCGCCTCGATATCGGACTGCTCATACGATGGGCCGAGATAGGAGCCGGACATCTGGTCGCGGGCGCCATCGAGGGTGCGCGGATTGCCCAGGTGCTGGTAGTGGGCGGCCAGGGCTGCTCCCAGCGCTCCACCCGCATCGCCAGCGGCCGGCTGGATGAAAATCTTCTCGAACTTGCCGTCACGCAGCACCTTGCCGTTGCCGACGCAGTTGAGCGCGACGCCACCGGCCAGACACAGGTTTTTGACGCCGGTCTCGGCGGCCAGATGCCGCGTGATGCGCAGCATGGCCTCCTCGGTGACGGCCTGCACGGAGGCGGCCAGATCCATCTCGCGCTGGGTGAGACGCTGCTCCTCACCACGTGGCGGGCCGCCGAACAGCTTGTGGAAGCGTTCCGACGTCATGGTGAGGCCGGTCGCGTAGTTGAAATAGCTCTGATCCAGCCAGAACGAGCCGTCCGGCTTCAGGTCGATCAGGTTGTCGAGGATGGTCTGGGCAAAGCGCGGCTCGCCATAGGGCGCGAGCCCCATCACCTTGTACTCGCCCGAGTTGACCTTGAACCCCGTGTAGTAGGTGAACGCGGAGTAGAGCAGGCCCAGCGAATGCGGCCAGTGAATTTCCTTCAGCGTCGTCAGCGTGTTGCCGCGGCCGAGGGCAACCGACGTCGTCGCCCATTCACCGACCCCGTCCATGGTCAGGACGACGGCCTCCTCGAACGGAGACGGAAAGAAGGCGGAAGCGGCATGGCTCTGATGGTGCTCGGCAAACAGCAGCTTGCCCTTGACCGAGCCGGAGAACGCCAGCGCGCCCAAGGCCTTTTCCAGCCCCGGTTTCTGGAACAGCTTGTCCTTGATCCACACCGGCATCGCCATGCGGAACGAGGCAAACCCGGAGGGCGCATTGGCCAGATAGGTCTCGAGAAGCCGCTCGAACTTGACCAGAGGCTTCTCGAAAAAGGCGATGTGGTCGACGTCGTCGAGATCGACGCCGGCCTGCCCGAGGCAATAGCGGATGGCGTGCTCGGGGAAGCTCTGGTCGTGCTTCTTCCTCGTGAACCTCTCCTCCTGGGCGGCCGCGACGATACGGCCGTCCTCGATCAGGGCCGCGGCGCTGTCGTGATAGAAGGCAGAGATGCCGAGGATGCGCATGCTCTCAGAACACCGTGTAGATGAACGGAGCCACGGCCGAGCCCTTGGCGATCAGCAACAGGCCACCGAAGGCGAGCAGCACGAACAGGATGGGAAACAGCCACCACTTCTTGCGGGCGCCCATGTAGGCGAACAGCTCGTTCACGAACGACAGCATGGCGGGATCTCCTTACGGTCTCGAGGGGACGGATGGCGATCCGTCGATGGGGTGTCGGCTAGGATTTGAAGCGTGGCATCAGAACTGGTTGAGCATGGACTTCGGCGGCCCCGCGTCGGCCTCCGGGCGGACCCAGTAGCTCTCGCCGGGACCCAGGCGCTTGCGGCGCAGCGGGTCGTGCATCAGCCGCATGATCAGGCCCGACGGCACCATCACGACGGCAAAGATCAGGAACATGACGAGCGGGTTCATAACCTTGTGCATCAACAGGCCGAGCTTGAACCAAGCGATGTTGAGCGGCTGCAGGAGCGAGGGGCGAATGAGGCTCAGCGCCAGCAGGACGCCCGCGGTGACGAGTGCGCCGGTCAGCACATTGGGCGAGGCGCGCCAGACATAGGCGACGATGAGCGCGACGACGGTGAACACGAGCCCGGTCGAGCGCGGCGAGGGTGGGGCCACGGCGTCGGCGGCGTAGGTCTCGTGGAAGCTGCCTGCCATCGTATCCTCTCTCCAGTCAGCCTGAAGACATCCAACCCGCGTGCGATCCGTAACGGAGCGTAGAGCCGTCGCGGAGCCTCCGCTTCGGCTTTGTCAGCAAGTCGTGTGCCGGAGGCAACGCAGCCCGGTTTTAGGGGGCTGGCCTCGGAGGGTGTCAAGCTGGAACACTCTCCGCGCGGGGTTTTCCAGAGGCGTTGCGGAGTGAGGGCCACGAGCGGGGCTCCGCGGTCCAGGTGCGACGATGCCGTCCATTCCGATCGAACGGCGTAACGCGTCAGTTGTGAGGCAGGGAGGCATGGAGGCCACGCCCGGAATCGAACCGGGGTTCACGGATTTGCAATCCGGTGCGTCACCACTCCGCCACGTGGCCAGTCCAGTCGATAAGTCGCTCGTGGTGCAAGCGACCGCTGCTTCCGTGCGATACGCGGCGACCAGAAGGACGCCAGCGCCGTCAGTCTCGACCAACGCACGGAAGACGATTCGTCTATCACGAACCGCCGCCGGGTTGCAATCGCGCTGCGTGACTGAGATGAATCCTCGCCCATAATACCGTCCCGCCAATGTTTCGACACAGGGTCTGGTCGGTTGGCGGGACGGTATTGTTTCTTGTTTGCGCCTTCCGACACTCGTCCCGAGAGCCGGCCGGAAGGCGCGGTCTACCGAGAGGTGTGTCACAACTTATGCGGGGCGGTATAACCTGTGAGCGCAGGGCTTTGTCAAAGCCCCGACGAGCGGTGGACTTCCGGCCGGGGCCGAGGTCGACTATAGAGACGGGTGTGCGCCGACGGCATCCTGGCGCGACAGCTCCGAAGCGAGACGTGGGGGGTTCCGTGGACGCAGGCGTGCAGCGCAAGAACATGGTCGAATCGCAGGTGCGACCGAGCGACGTCACCGACCGGCGGATCATGCGCGCCATGCTGGAGATCCCGCGCGAGCGCTTCGTGCCGGTTTCGCTGCGGCCGATCGCCTACATGGACGAGGATCTGCAACTCGTCGCCGCCGCACCCGGCAAGCCCTGTCGCGGCCTGATGGCGCCGCGGGCCTTCGCGCGACTCGTGCAACTGGCTGAAATCACCGGGTCTGATGTCGTCCTCGATGTCGGCTGCGCGACGGGCTATTCGGCGGCCGTGCTGGCGCGACTTGCCGAGACGGTCGTGGCGATTGAAGAGGATGCCGAAATGAGCGAGGCGGCGGCCAAGACGTTGGCCGATCTCGCCGTCGATTCGGTGGCGGTGGTGACGGGGGCTCTGGCCAACGGCTATGCCGCCGAGGGTCCCTACGACGCCATCGTGCTGGAAGGCGCCGTGCAGGATATTCCGGCCGCGCTACTCGATCAGCTGAAGGACGGTGGACGACTGGTCGCCGTTCGGTCGCAGGGGGCGGTGGCGCGGGCGGTCATCGTGCGCCGCATCGGGGCCAAGTTCGACGAGCGCGAAGCTTTCGACATCGGCGCTCCCCCGCTGCCCGGGTTCGAGCAGGCCCGCGCCTTCGTGCTTTGATACCGTCCCGCCGATGTTTCGACTCTTTGTCTGTGGTGCGGTGGGACGGGATAGTCTTGGTTTGCGCCTTCCGACACTCGTTCCCAGAGCCGGCCGGAAGGCGCGGTCTACCGAGCGGTAGGTCCAAACGTTTGCGGTTCGGCATAGCTCCTGCGCGCGGCGGGACTCTGCGATGGCACGCGGCGACACTCGTTCCAAGCGCCGGCCGCCGCGCGCAATCAAGAAAGCATCGCCGCGTGCCGTAACCGGCACAAGCGTTTACCGATCCTAAAGCGAATCGGCGCCCAATCGCTGCGAGGTCATGCGCCTTTTCTTGAGGTGCGGCGGAGCAGATCATGTCGGTGTCGAGGCAGGCTCAGCGCGGAGCGCGTGGGGCAGGAGCGGGCGTCAGGGCCGCGCTTCTGGCCGCAACGGCGTGTGCGGTGCTGCTGCTCG
>JBGSQO010000566.1:0-1957 GCA_041738055.1 Filomicrobium sp. | reverse complement strand
GGCCAGCTTCAAGGCGCCGCCGAGGAAGGCATCGACCGTCGGATCGCTCATGCCGGACCGCCCTCGCGGGAGAGCCAGTCGCCCAGCTCGGCATCGACCAGGAGCGCGCGAGCGGCTGGAAGATCGTCGTCGTCGACCATGACGCGGCGCGGCAAGAGACCGATCGAGCCCTCCATCACGCTCATGTTCTGGTCGAGGATGACCACCGCCATGCCGGCCGACCCGAGCAGGGCCTCCACGAAGCTCAACAGCACGGGATCGTTGGTTCGCATCAGCTCGCGCATGCCTTCGCACCTCCCATTCGGCCGGCCCGGGTCAGCCGCGCGACACAAGTTTCGGATGCGCGTGCGGCAAAGTGCCTTTAGTCTCCCCGCCGAGTGCGTGGGTATACCCTGACACCAACCATATCAAACCATTCGGGAGCTCGGTTTGGGACTTGTCATTCCCTTCGGCGAGGCGCGCGATCCTGGCGAGAGCCTGAAGCCTTTGCTCGACCTCGTCGCCCAGGACATGCAGGGCATCAACAGGCTGATCCTCGACAAGGCGATCTCGGATGTCGATCTCATTCCCGAGCTGGCCCATCACCTGATCGACTCGGGCGGCAAGCGGCTCAGGCCGATGATGACGCTGGCGGCTGCCAAGCTCATCGGATTTTCCGGTGAGGGGCACGTGCGCGTCGCCGCCGCCGTCGAATTCATGCACACCGCGACCCTGCTGCACGACGACGTGGTCGACGAGAGTGGCTTCCGCCGTGGCCGCAAGACCGCCCGCATGATCTGGGGCAACCAGGCGAGCGTGCTGGTCGGCGACTTCCTGCTCGGCCAGGCGTTCCGCATGCTGGTCGAGGTCGGTTCGCTGCCGGTCCTGCGCATCCTGTCGAACGCGGCTGCCGTCATCGCCGAGGGCGAGGTCATGCAGCTGGCGGCGGCCAAGAACCTGTCGACGACCGAGGACGACTACCTTGCCATCATCAATGCCAAGACGGCCGCGCTGTTCTCGGGTGCAGCCGAATCGGGTGCCGCCATCGCCGACCGGCCGGCCGACGAGCTGGCGGCCCTGCGTTCCTACGGCAAGAATCTCGGCATCGCCTTCCAGCTGATCGACGACGCCCTCGACTACGGCGGCGACAGTTCGCGGCTGGGCAAGTCGGTCGGCGACGATTTCCGCGAGGGCAAAGTGACGCTGCCCGTCATTCTCGCCTACCGCCGCGGCAACGAGGAAGAGCGCGCGTTCTGGACGCGCACCATCACCGAGGGCGAGATCGTCGACGGCGATATCGAGCAGGCGATCGCCCTGATGAAGCGGCACGAGGCCATCGAGGCGACGATCGCGCGGGCGCGCTCCTACGGGGCGATTGCGCGCGATGCCATGGCGATCTTCAAGGACAGCCCGGCCAAGCGCGCCCTGCAGGACGTCATCGCCTTCTGCATCGGCCGGGCGCATTGAGTCCAGGATAGGGGCTTTGCCCCTATGACCCCACCAAAGGCCTGAGGCCTTTGGAAACCCTGACCGTCCCCCACTGCCGCGATGCAAACTTTATCCGAGCGTGGTGGCCCTGACCCACCAGTCGGGGTGAGTGGCCTGCAGCGTGGTGGCTGCCGCAGCGGCTTGCCGCTCCGTCGCGTAGAGGGCCAGGCAGGTTGGCCCCGCGCCCGACATCGTCACGGCCATCGATGAGGTCTCAGAGATCAGCGCGACCAGCACTTGGGTCAGCGCCGGCAAGACCAGAATCGCGGCGTCGGCGAGGTCGTTACCTCTACGGCTCATGTACTGGGCAACATCCGGGATGCTCGCGAGCCGCGGCAGGGCATCGGCCGGTGAACCCGCCTCGACCGGCAGCGGCGGGGCCGCCAGCGGATGGCTCGACGGAAAGCTGCACCGCCCGTGCGACGTGGTCGCCTCGTGGATCACCGGCGCGCCGAGCAGTTCGGCGACGGCCACCAGCGCATCGACCGCC
>JBGSQO010000550.1:0-4046 GCA_041738055.1 Filomicrobium sp. | reverse complement strand
CCGAGCCTGCCAAGACGGCGGTACGCAAGAAGCCGCTTGAGGCCAAGCCGGCGCTCGAACCCAAGATCTTCATCTCGCCGCGGGCACCCGACGACCCGGGGCCGGACAGCGGCGATGTCGAGGAGCTGGCCCCGATGCGTCCGCGCTATGGCACGCAGCTCTGACGCGGTCGGATCGGCATCATGATAGCGGTCTCCCGTCGCCGCGCCTGGGCACCCGCTCGCAACCCATCTCCCGCCGGCCGGCACCCGGCGCAGGACGGGCACGACAGACTGAGAGCCGCAGTCGGCGTCGTGGCCGCGTGTTTGTTGCCGGACCAGCGTCCGCCTTGAGAAGGGTGGGGGGCAATACGGATGAAAGCGCCGGGGCACCGTTGCGCCAGCGCGCAGGCCGAGCTCGAAGAGCCGGGATAAGGCCTTGCAATCGGGGCGCGAGCAGGCTATCTGGTCCGCCTCGACCCCGTGTCGAAAAAAGCCGCTTTAGCTCAGCCGGTAGAGCACATCATTCGTAATGATGGGGTCAGGTGTTCGAGTCACCTAAGCGGCACCATTAAAATCAAGCACTCGTAAGAACGTAGACCGGTCCAGGCAACCCCTGCGGCCGCCCTCCGCAACCGTGCGCAGGCCGGGGCGTTACCTTCCTTTGGAGCCCTGCCCGGAGGTGAGCCATCACCGGATGGATGTGGTTGCTGGTAACCGTGATCGGCGTGACGATCCTGGGTGCCGTCCTCCTCTACGGGCAGCGCTCGAGCGATCAGTTCCGTCGCCACCGCTTTGCCGTAGCGCGGCGCGAATCCGCCACCGAGCACCTCTACGACGACGAGGAAGCCGAGCGTCATCAGCGCGAGGACCGCTCCTGACCGGCCGCTACCTGCAGCGCGGCTCAGTCAGCTCAGGTGCGGCGACTCAGGATGCCGGAGCTCAGGATGCCGGAGCTCAGGGGGCCGGGGAAGGCGCCCGCGTGATGCGCCAGCCGCCGCCGACCACCACCTGATGCGCGGTGAGCGTGGTCGAGAAATCGCCGTAGGCGGGTTTCTCCCCGTTCCACCAGCTCAGGAACTGGCGCAGCAGATCGCCCGGCAAGTTGAAGTTCTTCCAGCTTTCGTTGCCGGTCAGAAGTCCCGAGATGGAGGCCCAGGAGAGCTTGTACTCGAGGTAGTACGACATGCGGCCGACGCGCAGCTCGAGGCCGGCCATGGCACTCGCCGCGGGTCCGGCGTACTGGTACTCGTTCGTGCGGTTCTCGAGCTTCTCTCCCTTGAACCAGACCTCTACGTGCGGCACCGCGACGCCGACGCCGAGGCCCGCATAGGGTCGCACCATCGGCGACAGGCCGGCGAAACGCAGCACGCCGCCGAACAGCAGCATGTTCTGGCCGTGCGTGAACTCGAAGCGGTCGAACAGGTCGGTGAGCTTGAGCTGGGGCGGCGCGGGCTGCCCCTTCAAGGTGCCTTCCGCCTCCACCGTCTCGATCACCGGGTTCGAGATCCGGCGGCCGTGAGCGCCCTTGCCGAGCCTCGCCACCGCCTTGTTGTGCAGGAAATCAACCATGAAGCCGGCCGGCCCGTACCAGTCGATGTAGCGCACGCCGCCGTCGATGGGTGGCATCAGCATGTCGCCGTCCCAGCCCATCTTTTTCAGCGTAATGTCGGTCCCGTCGTTACGTCGCATCTTGGTATCGCTCGGGTAATACCAAGGCTGCGCCAGATAGAAGCTCGCCACTTTCTCGCGGTCGAGGAACCGCGAGCGGCCTGGGGCATCGCCGTGGGAATGGGAGGCGCTGGCGGGGACGTCGGCCGGCTCGCTCATCGACATCGTACCGGCGGCGCTGGTGGCGATGACTGCGGCGATCGCCGCGAGCCCCATCGCCGCGTCGGCTTGGCGCTGGCCGAGCTTTAGCCGGCGAGGCCGTCCAGCAGCAGCGGACCGAATCGTGTTCTCGTATGCGCTCACGGATCACCCCCCGGTGTATCGCGGCGCCTGCAGACCGAGCCGCGCGCCGTTCGTGGTTTCAGCTACAGGATTGATCTCCCCCAGTCCACAACGCAGGGCGCGCGGCCGTGGATCGTCAGGACGAGACGTTCCGTGACGAAAGCCTCTCCAGCATGCGGCGCACGGCGACGATCTGCGGGGCCGATCTGGTCAGGTAGTCGCGGCCCGTATAGCCCCACCAGTCCCAGCACGCCTGCGGGTTGAACGGGCTGGTCGTGGTCTGCGGGAACAGCACGATCAGCCGGTTGGTATCCGCCCAGCGCGAGAACCCCGTGCTGCGGATGAAGGCGTCGCCAGCGAGTTCGCGATTCTGCCCGCAGCCGTGGAACGCCACATGGACGCGGCAGCGGAGCGCGGGTTCGCTGGACGGCTCGGCGCACGATTTCGGCATATAAACGGCGCCAGTGTCGGCCAGCCCGTGATGCGCAAGGTCGTCGAGGAAGGGGCGTTGATCGAAAAGCAGCAGCGATCCGGTGGCGGCCTGGCTTGGCGGCTCGAGAGGTCCATGTATGAAGCCGAGCAGATCTCCGGCTTGGTCGTAGTCGCAATCGACGATGTAGGGCTTGCCGGTGAAATCGCACGCCTCGCCCTCGGTCTCGGTGACAAAGGCGTGCCCGGCGTCGAGAGTCGCGACCAGTTTGATCTGACCGTCCGGCACGCCAAGCCGCCGGTAGAACTCCGCGGCCGCCTGGACGATAGCCGGCATGACGGTGCGATCGGCCCGGCCCGTGAAAAGATAAACACGATCCTGGACGATGCTCGCCACCGGCGCGATCTCACCCTCCTGCGCCAGCGAGGCGGCCTTGCGCGCCAACATCGGCGGACTGGGCACGCCCCACATTTGCATGGCGTTCAGCATGCAGCCGTTGATGGCCTTGGTGGCGTTGATGAGCGCTGTCGCGGGACCGGGCATCAGGTCGGCATAGAGGCTTTCGGCGCAGCCATAGGGACCACCGGCTATGATCCCGGCGCCAACGACGATGTCTCCGTGTGCCAGTTGGAACTGCCCGGCCATGTAGGCTCCGGAGGAGATTCCGGACACCGACGTCTCGGCGAGGTTGGCGCCGACCCCCGGCAGCCCGAGCACGGCTCCTTGCTCGTTGCGGCAGGCCGAGAGACCGAGCACCGCAGTCGTGACGGCGAGGCATGCGACGAGCGCCGCGGCAGCGGAGTGTGCCCGGATGCCGGCGGGCGGGACCGCCTTCGTCGTAACCGAGGGTGCAACTTCGACAGGCTGGGCCGGACCGTTGCTCATCGGCTCAGACTATCTCGTTAGCGCGGTGGGGAAAACGGACTTCTGCAGGAACGCAGAGCGTCGCCGCGGATGTGCTGCATGACGGGGGAACTGACACCAGCCGGCGCGTGCTCGCTACCGCCTCTTCTGGAGCCGCGATCGCCGCTCCTGCGCAAGTCCCGACCGAAAACGGAAAAGCCCGGCAGCGCTCTCGCGGTACCGGGCCTAATTCCGAGCCAGCCAGCGGCGGATCAGTACACGCGGGCCTTGGGCTCGACGTACTTCATCTCGTTGGTCAGCGTGTACTTGTGCACCGGGCGCTCGTCGAGACGCACCGTCTTCTTCTCGCCGTCGACGAAGGCGAGCGTGTGCTTCATCCAGTTGACGTCGTCGCGCTTGGGATAGTCTTCGCGGGCGTGCGCGCCGCGGCTCTCCTTGCGGGCCGCCGCGCCGGTGACCGTGACGGCCGCCTGCACGATCAAGTTGTCGTACTCGAGCGCCTCGACGAGATCCGAGTTCCAGATCAGCGACCGGTCGCTCACGCGGATGCCGTCCGAATCGCGCCAGATCTGATCGATCTTCTGCACGCCCTCCTGCAGCACCGGACCGTCGCGGAACACGGCGCAGTTCGCCTGCATCACTTTTTGCATCCGCAGCCGCAGCTCAGCGGTCGGCTTCTCGCCGCCTGCGTAGCGGAACCGGTCGAGCCGCGACAGCGCGAGATCGACCGAATCCGAGGGCAGCTCCGCCTGCCGCTCGCGCGATTCGATCACCTCGGCGCAACGCAGGCCCGCGGCGCGCCCGAACACGACCAGATCGAT
>JBGSQO010000546.1:0-10328 GCA_041738055.1 Filomicrobium sp. | reverse complement strand
CGGGGCGACGAGCCGCAACTCGTCGAGCCCGAAGTTGGCCATGGCGCGCGCCACCATCCCGATATTGTCGGCGAGTTGCGGCTCCATCAGGATGACCGCTGGCGTCTCGCCTTCGCCCGCCACGCGCTCGCCTTGTATATGAGCGCGGCGGATGCCATGGCGCAGCTTGCGCAAGACGCGGCGCGCCCAGAACCAGTATTCTTCGCCGGCCCAGCGCCGCCCGAGGTCATCCATGCCGGCAAACGTTGCCGTTCGCTGACCACTGCCTGCGACCGTGATGTCGCTGCGGCCGAAGTCGATGGTGCCATGCGCGGCGATGTAGTCGTCGAGTGTGGCAAGTCCCTCGGCCTCTGTACGCCGGCGGCAACCAGGGCAGGTGGCGTCGCTGTCGGCACAACGGCGCTCGGCGCAATAGACCAGGAGCGCGTCCAGGCTGTCGCGGTCGCCGCCCCGGCCCTCCCAGCGCATCACGGCCTCGTCGATGGCAGCTTCGTGCGCGGTATGGATAAGACGGGACAGCGGCTCAGCCGTCAGCGCCAGGATAGGGACCCTATGCCCGCGCATGACTTCAATGGAGATCCCGCTCACGCTCACGTTATCTCCTCGTCCAAGCCTATTCTCACACCCACCCCGCATCATCCCTTCCGCTGATTTGATCCGCTGCTGCAGCGCAGCTAAGGTGCGACAGACTCACGCCCCCACAGCAAGCCAGAAGGTTGCGCGCAATGAACAAGATCAAGGTCCAGGGCACCGTCGTCGAGATGGACGGCGACGAGATGACCCGCATCATCTGGCAGCTCATCAAGGACAAGCTCATCCACCCGTATCTCGACGTCAATCTGGAGTATTACGACCTCGGCGTCGAGCACCGTGACGCCACCAACGACCAAGTGACCATCGACGCCGCCAACGCGACCAAGAAGCACGGCGTCGCGGTCAAGTGCGCGACCATCACGCCCGACGAGGCGCGCGTCAAAGAATTCAACCTCAAGGAGATGTGGAAAAGCCCCAACGGCACCATCCGCAACATCCTGGGCGGCGTCATCTTCCGCGAGCCCATCATCTGCCGCAACGTGCCGCGCCTCGTGCCGGGCTGGACCGAGCCGATCGTCGTCGGCCGTCATGCGTTCGGCGACCAGTATCGCGCGACCGACTTCCGCTTTCCCGGCAAGGGAACGCTGACCATCAAGTTCGTCGGCGAGGACGGCGCGGTGATCGAGAAGGAGGTCTACAAGGCCCCCGGCTCGGGCGTCGCCATGGCCATGTATAACCTTGACGAGTCGATCAGGGACTTTGCCCGCGCCTCGCTCAACTATGGCCTCGCCCGCAATTATCCCGTCTACCTGTCGACCAAGAACACCATCCTCAAAGCCTACGACGGGCGCTTCAAGGACATCTTCGAGGAAATCTACCATGCCGAGTTCAAGGCCGAATACGACAAGCGGAAACTCGTCTACGAGCACCGCCTGATCGACGACATGGTCGCCTCGGCGCTGAAATGGTCGGGTGGCTATATCTGGGCATGCAAGAACTACGACGGCGACGTGCAGTCCGATACCGTCGCCCAGGGCTTCGGCTCGCTCGGCCTCATGACCTCGGTGCTGCTGACGCCGGACGGCCAGACCGTCGAGGCCGAGGCCGCCCATGGCACGGTGACGCGCCACTACCGCGAGCACCAGAAGGGCAAGGCGACCTCGACCAACTCCATCGCCTCGATCTTCGCCTGGACGCGAGGTCTAGCCCATCGCGCCAAGCTCGACGGCAACGACGAGCTGAAGCGCTTTGCCGACACCCTGGAGAAGGTCTGCGTCGATACCGTCGAGGCCGGCCACATGACCAAGGACCTCGCCCTGCTCGTCGGCCCGGACCAGCCCTGGCTGACGACGACCGGCTTCCTCGACAAGATCGACGAGAACCTCAAGGCCGCGATGGCTGCCGGCTGAGGGCCAGCAAAGACGAGGGGCTTGTTTGCAGGCCAACACTGGGCAAGCCCGTGTTGGACTGCCTCCTCGACCCCCACAAGGGTCTAGACCCTTGACCCATACCGGGAGTTCGGGGCACGACCGTCGCCCAGACGCAGGCAAACGGGGTGATCCCCCGCGCGGGGTCCGGGGGCGCATCCAACACCAGTTTACTGAGTGTTGGCTGGGCGGAGCCCCCGCACTTCACTGAACACCGGGAGGACGACAGACAGGCATGAACCGGCCCCCGCAGCCGTCGACCATGAGACGCCCTGTGCCACTGGCCGTTGCGGTCTTGCTGGGCGGCCTGTGGCTCGATGCTTTTGCAAGCGCCGCCCAAGCCAATCGCAAGCGGTTCGACCCGCACCCCTACGGTCAGCACTCCAAGAGCCAGCATCGCGCCTACCGCTATGACCAGGAGTACTACGGCTTCCGCGAGCAGCCGGCGCCGAGCCCGCGCGTGCTCCGTCCCCGGCCTGCGCCGCCAACCAAGCAGCCGACCGAGCCCGCGCTCCCGAAGAAGTGATCGGAGCGTCCAACTTGGCGGGCATCGAGTTGTAGCGAATAGCGCGCGACATTCCGCCACAGCAGCTATAGACTAAAGCTGCATGCAAGGGGTTGCGGCCGACGCGACTGCTTCAGGTGGGGGAAGCCTTGGCGCCGCCGAAATCCCTGAACCGTATCAGGCTCAGGAGAACGACCATGGCCAGTGCGCCAACCGTTGCTTATGACATTATCACGCCCATCGAGGCCTCAGACGCCGAACCCGTCGTTCGCGACATCGGCCTCGGTGATCTCAGAGAGGCCTTGGCGAAGGGCATTGCAGATTTCAACGCGATGCCGAGCCACGTGGCCTTCATTGTGCTCGTCTATCCGGCCATCGGCGCGCTGTTGGGGGCGACCATGCTCGGGTTCGACGTCATCCCGCTGTTCTACCCGATGATCGCCGGCTTTGCCCTGCTCGGCCCATTCGTCGCCCTGGGACTCTACGAATTGAGCCGACGGCGGGAAATGGGCCGCGACACGTCGTGGCAGCACATGTTCGACGTCGTGCATTCGCCATCCCTGCCGTCGATCCTGCTGATCGGCTTGCTTTTGCTGGTGATCTTCTCGCTGTGGATCGCCACCGCCGACATGATCTATCTGAGCGTGTTCGAGCATCGCGGCGTGCCCTCGGTTCAGGACTTCACGGATCGCATCCTGAAGACGCCGGAGGGTCGCAACGTCATCTATTTCGGCAACCTGACGGGGTTCTGCTTTGCCGTCCTGGTCTACGCCTTGACGGTGGTCTCGTTTCCGCTGCTGCTCGACCGCAACATCGGCGCGCCCGCTGCGATGGCCACCTCGCTTCGTGTCGTGGCACGCAACCCCGTCACCATGGCGGTCTGGGCGTTCATCATTGCCGCTGGCCTGTTCATCGGGTTGGCGACCCTGATGATCGGCCTCGTGGTGGTGCTGCCGATCCTCGGACATGCCTCCTGGCATCTCTACCGGGCGGCCGTCGAGCCCGACGATACCCCCCGCCTGCCGTACGCTCCGCCGCGCCGCCGCACCCGCTATGGTGCGCAGTTCCCATTCTCGCTGTTCGTGGCCTCCAGAAAGTGGGAGGACGAGTAGCGCACAATGTAAAGCGCGCAGCTGAAACCTCCGCTGCGCGTCGTAGGACTGGACGATCCCGCCCCGGTCTGCCGTTGATCGTGCCCGATCAGCCCTTGGACATCATCGACTTGATGAGGCCCCAGATGAGGGCCGCGCCGCCGCCGCCGCCAGCACCCGACAGCAGGTTGCCGAGGATGACGTCGAGGCCGCCGGAGCCGACCAGATTGCCGACGATCGGGCCGAGCGTCGGGCCGAAGAACTGGGTGGCGATGGCGCCGGCGACGACGCCGACGATGGAGTTCGAGGCAGCGCCCGTGCCCTTGAACATTCCGCCCAGCAAATTGCCGCCGAGAAGGCCGCCGAGGCCGCCCGTGGCGAGAGAGATCAGATCCATGACTGTGTTCCTGTCAGCGTTGAGCCTTGCCGCTCCCCTTGCGGGTGAGGCACGCGGGCCGCCCTGTCCGGGCCGGCCCATCCCTTCGCGTATCTCAGCGGGCAGCGCTGCCGTTAGCAGCCGCCTGCGCAATTTGCGCGACAGCTCATACTTTGGATACTGATTCCTTCTTGTGCGGTGCAGTGAAGACCCACCCCGCCTTTCTTCCAATACGCCCGTCGCCGGTTTCGCCGTTTAGGGCAGTGGCACGCCCGACGCCGCAAAGATCGCCGCTTGCCGCGCGGCGACCGTCTCGCGATCGAACGCCTCGATGGTCTCGTTGAACAACCGGTACCAGTTCAGCCGGGCGTCGAGATGCAGGAACACGCCCCCGAGGCCGATTGCCGCGCGATCCATGAACACGAACTCGCGCGGCACTGTCACGGGGCCTTTCTCCTTCAGGATCTTGTGCACGCTGAAGGCTTCCTTGCGCCCGTACTCGCCCGGCGTCGTGCCTTCCGCGATGGTGCGCTCGCGATCGTCCAGCAGCGGCCCGTAGATGAAGCGCGCCCAGATCGACAGGGCATCGATCAGTTCGTCGTTGAGCCCCTTGAAACCCCAGCGCTCATAGGCGGCCGCCACCCGGTCGCGGTCGTTCTCCAAAAGCCCCTTGTAGAGCGAGATCACCCCCTCGACGAACTCCGGCTTGAACGTACGAATGCAGCCGAAGTCGAGCAGGTTGATGCCGATCGGGGTCTCGGGATCGCCCGCCGCTGTTCGGATCGTGTAGTTGCCCAGATGCGGATCACCGTGGATGACGCCGACGTGGCTGAACGGATGCCACCAAGCACGGAACATGGCCTGCGCGATGGCATTGCGGCGGGGCAGGTCGTGGTCCTTGAACTCGATCAGCTTGCGCCCGTCGAGCCAGGTCATGGTCATCAGCCGCCCGGTCGACAGCTCCGGCAGAACCTCCGGCACCGTGACGAGGGGATCGCCCGCGAAAATGAGGCCGTAGAGCTTGGTGTGCTTGGCTTCCAGCTCGTAATCCAGCTCCTCGCGCAGGCGGCTCGAGATCTCCGTGAACATCTCGCGGGTATCGACACCCGGGTCCATGCGCGCGTGGATCTGGAAGATCAGCTTCAATTGGTTGAGGTCTGCGGCCACGGCCGACTGCATGTCCGGATACTGCAGCTTGCAGGCCAGCCGTCGGCCGTCCGGGTGGACTGCGCGGTGCACCTGGCCAAGCGAAGCGGAGTTGGCGGCTTCCAGTTCGAAACTCTGGAAGCGGGCCTGCCAGTCGGGTCCAAGCTCGGCCACCATGCGGCGGCGCACGAACCCTGGCCCCATCGAGGGAGCGTCGTTCTGCAGTTGGGACAGTTCGCGGGCGTACTCTTTCGGCAGCGCTTCCGGAATGGTCGAGAGCAACTGCGCGACCTTCATTAGCGGCCCCTTGAGGCCCCCGAGCGCGGCAGCCAGATCGCGCGCGGCCTTGGTGCGGTCGACCTCGTAGCCGAACAGACGCTCGCCGGCGACGCGCGCCGCCACGCTGCCGACATTGGCGCCGACCCTCACGTAGCGAGACGCGCGGGCGGAAAAGCGGTTGTCCTCGGAGGTCATGAACTGCGGGTTCCGGTTCTGTGGACGCTCGGCCCACACTAGGGCAGGCGGTGGTTGCACGCCTTAGCGTAACGCTCCCCCCTTCCGCTCAGATCGCAGCCTGCCTGCCGCGCCGATTGATCAGTTCACCTTCACCGACAGCTGCGGCTTCTCCTGGCCCGGCGTCCAGCGGCGGATCGGCAAGCCGGACTTCGCCCAGCCGGCCCCGTTGCGGCCGCCCGCCATGCCTTCCGATACGTCGATCACGTTCTGATAGCCGACCTGCCGCATCGGCCCGACCAGCGAGCTGGTCCGATTGCCCGTGCGGCAGATCACGGCCACGGGCTTGGTGCGATCCCCGCCGAGCACGGCATCGAGTTGCGCCAGAAACTGCGGGCCGGCCTGATGCATGGTGATGGTGTGGGCGGAGGCCGGCACGCCGGTCTCTTTCCATTCGTCGGGCGTGCGCACGTCGATGAGCGTGATCTCTCCGGCAAGCGCCTTGGCGTGGGCTTCCGCCGCGCTCATCTTGTCGGCGGCCCATGCGTCAAGAGGGCCGAGTGCGAGCATGAGCAGTCCGGCCGCGACGACACCCCACCACGACCGCCCTGCGATGTTGCCCTGGGTACCCATCATATTCGCCCTCGCTGATGTTCGATCCACCCGATTGCAAATAGGCGCGAGGCCAGTCTGCCGCAACGGACGGAATGTCTCAGCAGTTCAGCGCGAATAGCGGCGCGTCAATTCGAAGAACAGTTCGACCCCGCCGGGAGCGTTGAGATCCACGTCGCCAGGGCTCAAGGGATACTCGCGGCGCACGAGGATGCCCGGGCGGTCATAGCCGTAGGCCGGCTGACGCTTCCATTGGCGTGACGCCGTGCTGCGGGGATGCTTCTTGCCGTCGCGTGCTTCGGCCGCGGTGGTCGCCGCGTCGATGGCGACGCCGGGGATCAGGAGGGACGCAGCCACAGCGAATGCGCCGACGGTTCGAAAGCGGTTCGGGGTCATGATGGCCTCACGAAGGTTGAGTTGGTTGCAATCACCCTAACGGCTGAGCGCGACAAGCGATGCATGTTGCTCCGCACAATCGCGTGAGACGGCCTGAGCGGCGACCAGCTTGTTCAGCGCATCACTCACTTCGGAATGCGTACCAGCCCGCCCGCTTCCGAACAGCGCGCTCCCAACTCGACAAGCTGCCCGAAAACTCCTTGGAATTCAGAATGGACCCATCTAGATTACGAGCCGACAACACATACCAATCATAAATCGGCTCAAGCATTCCATCTGCAATTACATGCTCTTCCCGGATAACCAAAAGAGGCAATCCACGAGCGTAGGCAAACGCTGCTTCGATATGGTTCCATGGCGTTGGAATTGCACGATCCTCAATATTTGCCTGGCGTTCACTGCCTCGCCTGGAAATACCATGCAGTATTGATGTGCGTTCCAACGCAATGACAAGCGCACCCGCAGACTTATTCATCAGCTTACTTATAAATCCTAACGGTGCTTCGTGAGTAAAATCGCTACGACCTACAGTTCGTGGCCGCAAACCTCGACTTCTGAGATAGCCTTCGACTTGCTTGATAAATTCTTCCTGCTGTGGCGTGCAGGGCGTTCCTACGCTCACGAACACGTTGATTGCCATTGTTCCCTCGCTGTAGGCTGCACCGGCATGAATTTGGCATCAGTGGGAAATCACGCAAACTTTTTCATGACCAGGCCGTTCGGGGATCACCCAGAATTAGAGCCGAACCGCTGAAATCTCTGTGACCCATGGCCCGCGAACATAACCTAGCAACAGCCTCTCTCGGACCGCGTCAAGACCTATGTGAACTTCCTGGCGCTGCAGGTTCACTGGCCCATACTTCCACAATGACTCCGCCCGAAATCTTGACGCCCCCCTAACGCTCAAACCGCTTGAACTTGATGCGATGCGGCTCGACGGCCTGGTCGCCCAGGCGGCGCTTCTTGTCGGCCTCGTAGTCGGCGAAGTTGCCTTCGAACCATTCGACGTGGCTGTCGCCCTCGAAGGCGAGGATATGGGTCGCAAGCCGGTCCAGGAAGAAGCGATCGTGCGAGATGACCACGGCGCAACCGGGGAAGTCCTCCAATGCTGCTTCCAAGGCCGATAGCGTCTCGGTGTCGAGGTCGTTGGTCGGCTCGTCGAGGAGGAGCAGGTTGCCGCCCTCTTTCAACAGCTTGGCGAGGTGGACGCGGTTGCGCTCACCGCCCGACAGCATCCCGACCTTCTTCTGCTGGTCGCCGCCCTTGAAGTTGAACCAGCCGCAATAGGCGCGCGAGGGCACTTCCTTCTTGCCGCCCAGCAGGATCTGGTCGTTGCCCCCCGAGATCTCCTCCCAGACGGTCTTCTTGCCGTCGAGGTGGTCGCGGCTCTGGTCGACGTAGGACACCTTGACCGTTTCGCCCAGGCGGATGGTCCCGGCGTCGGGTTTCTCCTGGCCGGTGATCATGCGGAACAGCGTAGACTTGCCTGCACCGTTTGGGCCGATGACGCCGACGATGCCACCCGGCGGCAGCTTGAACGACAGCCCGTCGATCAGCAGTTCGTCGCCGAAGCCCTTCTTCAAGCCGTCGACTTCCACGACCACGCCGCCCAGACGCGGGCCCGTCGCGATGTGGATCGTGGCGCGGCCAACGTCCTCGCGGCCAGCCTCCTCGGCGAGCTTCTCATAAGCCGTGATACGGGCCTTGGACTTGGCCTGCCGCGCCTTGGGCGAAGACCGGATCCACTCCAACTCGCGCGAGAGCGCCTTCTGCTTGCTCTCCTCCTGGCCCTTCTCGACTTCCAGGCGCTTGGCCTTCTGTTCGAGCCAGCTCGAATAATTGCCCTGGTAGGGCACGCCCTGGCCGCGATCCAACTCGAGCGTCCAGGACGTGATGTTGTCGAGGAAGTAGCGGTCGTGGGTGACGAGGATCACGCAGCCCGTATACTCTTTCAGAAACCGCTCCAGCCAGGCGACCGACTCGGCGTCGAGGTGGTTGGTCGGCTCGTCCAGCAGCAGGATGTCGGGCTTCGACAGCAACAAGCGGGTCAGCGCCACGCGACGCTTTTCGCCGCCCGACAGCTTGCTGACGTCGGCGTCGCCCGGCGGGCAGCGCAGCGCGTCGAGCGCTTGCTCTACCTGGGTGTCGAGATCCCACAGGTTCTGCGCATCGATCTGGTCCTGCAGCCGCGTCATCTCGTCGGCGGTCTCGTCGGAGTAGTTGGATGCGATCTCGTTGTAGCGGTCGAGGATCGCCTTCTTCTCGGCCACACCTTCCATGGCGTTGCCGAGCACGTCCTTTGCGGGATCGAGGTCGGGTTCCTGTGGCAGGTAGCCGACCTTGATGCCGTCGGCCGCCCAGGCCTCGCCGATGAAGTCCTTCATCTGGCCGGCCATGATCTTCAGAAGCGTCGACTTGCCCGAGCCGTTGAGGCCGACAACGCCGATCTTGGCGCCGGGGAAGAACGACAGCGAGATGTCTTTGAGCACCTGCTTGCCGCCGGGATAGGTCTTCGACAGCTTGTGCATGTGATAGACGTACTGCGGGTTCGCCATACTGGGCGCTCCTTCGCTGCGGGTTGGGGGATGACGGAGTTGCCCGCGTTGTAGCCGATTGGCGGACGCGTCTCAATGGTGGCGTCGGCGCGATCCGGTTCGAGGCCGACTACCCTGTCAACGGCGCATCCAAGCGCCTACTTGCCGCGTAAGTCCTCCCGCGCTACCCAAACATTCAACAAATCGAATATATCCTGGGAGGATTGAACCATGGCACGAGCAGGCGACATCGGCTCGCGGGGCCAGACTGCAGCCGCAGATGCGATGACGGGGATCGAAATCATCGAGACCGCCATCGCGCCCGCTCGCGCCCGGCTTTTGAAGCACCCGATCTACAAGAGCCTCAAGTCGATCGAGGACGTGCGCGTGTTCATGGGCCACCACGTCTTTGCCGTCTGGGATTTCATGTCCCTGCTCAAGGGCCTCCAGCGCGCGCTGACGTCGGTCGAACTGCCCTGGCGCCCGGTGGGCAGCGCCTCGGCGCGCCGGTTCATCAACTCGATCGTGCTGGAGGAGGAGAGCGACGCCGTCGATGGCCGCCCGTTCAGCCATTACGAACTCTACGCCGAGGCCATGCGCGAGGTCGGCGCCGATCCTGCCCCCTGCGACAAGCTGATCGCCAAGGCGCGGTCCCTCGACGACCTGCCGGCCGCTCTGAAGGCTCGCGACATCCCACCGGCCGCCCGCGCGTTCGTCAAGGCCACGTTCGGCTTCATCGCGACGGGTAAGCCCCACGTGATTGCCGCCGCCTTCACGTTCGGGCGCGAGGAGCCGATCCCCGATATGTTCCGCGCGCTGTTGGCCCGGATCGAGAAGCGCGGCGCCAAGGTCGAGACCTTGAAGTTGTACCTCGAACGGCACATCCATCTCGACGAGGGCGAGCACGGGCCGATGGCCGAACAGATGCTGGCCGAGCTGTGCGGCGATGATCCGGTCAAGTGGGCCGAGGCAGCTGAAGCAGCGGTCGCAGCCATCGAGGCGCGGCTTGCCCTGTGGGACGGCGTCGTGGCGGCGATCGAGAAGGCGCGAGGGTAGGACACGAACAATGGATGCCCCGTTCGGGGAGCGTCTTCCGTTTGCCACAGCATTGGTCTAGGGCGTGTTGACATTTACCTCAACCAGACCAACGCAGCCGCCGCGTACAGCATGGCGGCGAACGAGGTGGCGGTTTTCTCGTAGCGTGTAGCGATCCGGCGGAACTGCTTGATCCAGCAGAAAAACCGCTCGACCAGA
>JBGSQO010000532.1:0-4470 GCA_041738055.1 Filomicrobium sp. | reverse complement strand
CCGAGCGGTCGGTCGAACCATCCGCGGGTCGATATCTGGTGTTGTCTCATGCGACGCTTCCCATCACGGCGAAAGATTTCATGAACGGCCCGGCCATGCGCGGGTCCTTGATCATTGCAGCGTAGTCGCCGCGTACGAACTCGCAGAACTCGTTGCGAACCGGTTCAAACCCTCCGGATAAACCGCTCGCTCAGCCACGACCCGATCGGCCGGACGGTATTGTTCTTTGTCTGCGCCTTCCGACACTCGTTCCGAGAGCCGGCCGGAAGGCGCGGTCTGCCGAGAGCGGTGCGTCAGAAATTAGTTCGCTTGGCTTCGGCCGCAATGGACCAAACACTCGATTCACAAACGGCAGTTCGCACTTTCAATGCCGCGGAGTCGGCAGTCGTCGGCGTCGTAAATGGATCACCGGAGATTGTTTCCAATCTCGATGTATCGGACGCGGTCGTCCATTGTCGTGGCATGCGGGCGAACCGGCCTGGAGGTCATGACGTTCGTCTACTGAACTCCCTTGGCAGGCGATGCGCTGATGATTTTGATAACTCACGGTATTCGCGCTTCCCGCCAAGGAGAATAATTCGCCGCAAAGACGAAAATGTCGAAAGCCTATGCAATTGTTGCGGAATTACATCCTCGAGTTGATAGGTAGAATCGTTGCGGATCACTCGACGGAAATGGGGGCTTTCGTGGTCATCACCTCAGGAGGAAGCGGAGCAAGCATTGCGGGTGCAGCGTCGGCGCCCGAAGCGCCAAATACCGTCCGGACGAACCGCCGACTCATCCAATTGTCCGATCGGCCGGAAGGCGAGTCCTTGTTTGCACCTTCCGACACTCGTTCCTCCGATCCCGGCTCGGGGGGCGGGAGGCCGGAAGGCGCGGGCTGCCGAGAGGCAGGTCACAACTTCTGCGGTTCGGCATTCATGGCACGCCCGTCGCGCAGGCGCAGGTCACCGGGTTCGTCCCCCGCGCGGGGGGCCGGGCGCGCGCAGCCCCCTCCACTTTCGTCACGTATTCGCCCGGCTAGCTTGAACGGGCTGGTGTTTCGGGCTAGCACGAAACCCGCGCGACTTTGTCGCTACCCCATCCGCTCTCGGCCCGCGCATCGGGTCCGCGCGGGGCGTGCAAAGACCAACGCACCGAGCAACGCTCGAACGAGTAGAACGCAGCAACGCTCTCGTGTGGTCCGGTCGACTGGGCCACGTCCTCTCCACGGCAACGACGAAGGAGGCCCCGCATGGCGCGGACCAAAATCGCACTGATCGGCTCGGGCATGATCGGTGGCACGCTGGCGCATCTGATCGGCCTGAAGGAACTCGGCGACGTCGTCATGTTCGACATCGCGGAAGGCCTGCCGCAGGGCAAGTCCCTGGACATCGCCCAGTCCGGCTCGGTCGAGGGCTTCGATTGCGCCCTGCGCGGGGCCAACGCCTACGCCGACATCGAGGGCGCCGACGTCTGCATCGTGACCGCCGGCGTGCCGCGCAAGCCCGGCATGAGCCGTGACGACCTCCTCGGCATCAACCTCAAGGTGATGGAGCAGGTCGGCGCCGGCATCAAAAAGTACGCCCCCAATGCCTTTGTGATCGCCATCACCAACCCGCTCGACGCCATGGTGTGGGCGCTGCAGAAGGCCTCCGGCCTGCCGCGTAACAAGGTGATCGGCATGGCCGGCGTGCTCGATGCCGCCCGCTTCCGCCACTTCCTGGCGACCGAAATGAACGTCTCGGTCGAGGACGTGACGGCCTTCGTGCTCGGCGGCCACGGCGACGACATGGTGCCGCTCATCCGCTACTCGACCATCGCCGGCATCCCGCTGCCCGATCTCGTCCGCATGGGCTGGATCAAGCAGGAGCGCCTGGACCAGATCGTCGAGCGCACGCGGAAGGGCGGCGGCGAGATCGTCGCACTCCTGAAAACCGGCTCGGCCTATTATGCCCCGGCTGCCTCGGCAATCGAGATGGCCGACAGCTACCTGAAGGACAAGAAGCGCGTGCTGCCGTGCGCGGCCTACCTCGACGGCGAGTACGGCGTGAAGGGCCTCTATGTCGGCGTGCCGGTCGTGGTCGGCGCGGGAGGTGCCGAGCGGATCGTCGAGATCGACCTCAACTCGTCCGAGCGGGCGATGTTCATGAAGTCGGTCGAAAGCGTGAAGGGCCTCGTCGACGCCTGCAACCAGATCGCGCCCCAGCTCGGCGCGTGAGAGATAAGTCCAGGGGGCTGCGCGCCCCCAGGGCCCTGCGCGGGGGATCACCCCGTTGACTGCGACTGGGTTTACCGGCGTGCCCCTATCTCCTGGTTGTGGGTCCAGGGGCTAGCCCTTGGGTCGGGGGTCGAGGGGGCCGACCAACACGGGCTTGCCCAGTGTTGGCAATAAGAATGCCCCTCGCACTTCACTTTGCCGACTACTCTCCCGCAGAAGTCTTGGCAACAACTGGGACAACGATCATGAACATCCATGAATACCAGGCCAAACAGGTCCTGAAGGCTTACGGCGCGCCGATCGCTGAAGGCGTCGCGATCACGTCGGCTGACGAGGCCGAGGCGGCCGTCAAGGCGCTCCCCGGTCCCGTCTATGTCGTCAAGAGCCAGATCCACGCCGGCGGTCGCGGCAAGGGCAAGTTCAAGGAGCTGCCGCCGGAGGCCAAGGGCGGCGTGCGGGTCACGTTCTCGCCCGCAGACGCCATCGCCAATGCGCGTGAGATGATCGGCAACACGCTGGTCACCAAGCAGACCGGCCCCGCCGGCAAGCAGGTCAACCGCCTGTATATCGAGGACGGCGCCGACATCGCGCGCGAGCTGTACCTGTCGATCCTGATCGACCGCACGGTCGGCCGCCCGGCCTTCGTCGTGTCGACCGAGGGCGGCATGGACATCGAGGCGGTCGCCCACGATAGCCCGGAGAAGATCATCACGCTCGCCATCGACCCCGAGACGGGCGTCACCGCTGACAACGCCAGCCTGCTGTGCGATGCCTATAAGCTCGAAGGTGCGGCGCGCGAGGACGGCATGAGCCTGTTCCCACTCCTGTATAAGGCCTTCACCGAGAAGGACATGAGCCTGCTCGAGGTCAACCCGCTGATCGTCATGAAGGACGGTCACCTGCGCGTGCTCGACGCCAAGGTCTCCTTCGACGGCAACGCGCTGTTCCGCCACCCCGACATGGTCGCCCTGCGCGACACGACGGAGGAGGACGACAAGGAGATCGAGGCCAGCAAGTACGACCTCGCCTATGTGGCGCTGGACGGCAACATCGGCTGCATGGTCAACGGCGCGGGCCTCGCCATGTCGACCATGGACATCATCAAGCTGTACGGCGCGGAGCCGGCGAACTTCCTCGACGTCGGCGGCGGCGCCAGCAAGGAGAAGGTGACGGCCGCCTTCAAGATCATCACCGCCGACCCGAAGGTGAAGGGCATCCTGGTCAACATCTTCGGCGGCATCATGAAGTGCGATGTCATCGCCGAGGGCGTGCTCGCAGCGGTGAAGGAAGTCGGTCTCCAGGTTCCGCTGGTGGTTCGCCTGGAAGGCACCAACGTCGAGTTGGGCAAGAAGATCATCAACGAATCGGGGCTCAACGTCATCTCCGCCAACGACTTGGACGACGCCGCCCAGAAGATCGTCGCTGCCGTGAAGGGGGTTTGAGACCGATGTCGATCCTTATCAACAAAGATACCAAGGTCCTCGTCCAGGGCCTGACCGGCAAGACCGGCACCTTCCACACCGAGCAGGCGCTGGCCTACCACGGCACGCAGATGGTCGGCGGCATCCACCCCAAGAAGGGGGGAGAGACGTGGGAAGGAAAAGGCGGCGAGAAGCTGCCGATTTTCAAGTCGGTCGCCGAGGGCAAGGACAAGACCGGCGCCAATGCCACCGTCGTCTACGTGCCGCCGGCCGGTGCGGCCGAAGCGATCATCGAGGCGATCGACGCGGGCATCCCGCTGATCGTGGCGATCACCGAGGGCGTGCCGGTCATGGACATGGTCAAGGTGAAGGCCCGCCTCGACAAGTCGACCTCGCGCCTCGTCGGGCCGAACTGCCCGGGCCTGTTGACGCCGAACGAGTGCAAGATCGGCATCATGCCGGGCTCGATCTTCAAGAAGGGCTCCGTCGGCATCCTGTCGCGGTCGGGCACGCTGACCTATGAGGCCGTGTTCCAGACGACCAACGAGGGCCTGGGCCAGACGACGGCCGTCGGCATCGGCGGCGATCCGGTCAAGGGCACCGAGTTCATCGACGTGCTCGACCTGTTCCTCAGCGACCCGGAGACCGAGTCGATCATCATGATCGGCGAGATCGGCGGCTCGGCCGAGGAGGATGCGAGCGCGTGGCTGATCCAGCAGGCCAAGCTCGGCCGCAAGAAGCCGATGGCGGGCCTTCACCTTGACCATGTCCATGACCGGCACGCCCTCGGTGATCGCCACGATCAGCGGGATGCCCGCGTCGATCGCCTCGATGATCGCTTCGGCCGCA
>JBGSQO010000530.1:0-2368 GCA_041738055.1 Filomicrobium sp. | reverse complement strand
CCGAGCGGTCGGTCGAACCATCCGCGGGTCGATATCTGGTGTTGTCTCATGCGACGCTTCCCATCACGGCGAAAGATTTCATGAACGGCCCGGCCATGCGCGGGTCCTTGATCATTGCAGCGTAGTCGCCGCGTACGAACTGAAGCCTGGAGGCCGAGTACGCCATGCCCAGAAGCAGCATGCCCGGAGGCTTCTGCAGCCACTGCCCCCAGGTTTCCTGGTCGGCGCGCAGGTC
The DNA here is from genome assembly GCA_041738055.1 of Filomicrobium sp. Classification (GTDB taxonomy): domain Bacteria; phylum Pseudomonadota; class Alphaproteobacteria; order Rhizobiales; family Hyphomicrobiaceae; genus Filomicrobium. The sequence goes on along the minus strand of JBGSQO010000530.1, from coordinate 2,133 downwards.
CCAGTCGAGGTCCTCGCCGGTATAGGGGCCGGCCTCGACAGCGCGGCCGTTCTCGACGATGATCACGCCGCGCGGGTTGGGCTCACCCTTGAAGCCGTAGCCGATGACGGACGCGAAGCCGATTCGCTCCAGAGCGTCCGCAAGTTCCGGGTCACGATTCCAGGCATCCCGGAATCCTTCCATCCAATCGGCAGAAAACAAGGCTGCCATCGAGCATTCCTCCTGGGACGGTACGGGATCTGTTGCGATCCTCTTATGTACAAATATTCATATTTCAGGATATATACTGCAAGCGGTGTGCCACCCGTCAACTCCCTGTGTTTCCGGGGTTTTGCGCGGGGTCCACCTGATCGTGTGTTGCGCACGCAGTTTAGAGTTCCTCTGTGCGGGTTTGTTTAACGATCTGTTTTGACGGTAAAAAGTAGTTTAGTGCATCGTTGCGATGTTGCGCAACGCCTTTACTGCTGCAACAATATGCCACAACGGCGCTCACGTCAGCTGCGAGCGTGGGGCTGAGGGAAAGGTTATCCGTCACATGATCGACGCGCCGACGACGGACAAGATGCTCGTCCTCCTGGAGGCCATCGTGTCCTACATCGACGAGGGCGTCGTACTCGCCGGCCTCGACGGGACCATTCTCTACCAGAACCCGGCTGCCGGCGAGCTGCTCGGGGCGCCGGGCAATCGCCCTCTCGTTTCGCTCGAGGAGGTGTTCGGGGCGGAGCCGGGCGAGAGCCTGGAAGGCTTGGCCTGCGCCCCCCTGCGCGGACGCCGGCCGTCGCCGGGAAAGGATGGCCAGGAGAGCCCGGACTTCGCACGCTTCGTGACGCGCCGGATGATCGCGGGCGAGATGCACTATCTCGAGTTCAACAGCTGTCGCACCTGCGAATCCATGGGCGGCATGCGGCTCGTCATCATGCGCGACGTCACGCATCTCCAGCGCCTCGAAATGCTCATCGACCAGTCCAAGGGCGATCTCGTCACCAACGACCGCAAGTTGCTCGCCATCCTGGAGCGGGTCGGGCAGGTGGCACCCTCGAACGCGACGGTGCTGCTGCAAGGCGAGTCCGGCACCGGCAAAACCCACATCGCCCGCCTCCTGCACCGGATGAGCCGCCGGAACCACCGCCGCTTCGTCGAGGTGAACTGCGCCGCGATCCCCGATCAGTTGATCGAATCGGAACTGTTCGGCCATGTAAAGGGGGCCTTTACCGGCGCGCTCAAGGATCGGCCGGGCCGGTTCCAGGCCGCCGACGGCGGGACGCTGTTCCTCGACGAGATCGCCGAAGTGCCGATGTCGCTGCAAGCCAAGCTGCTGCGCGTGATCCAGGATCAGCAGTTCGAGCCGGTCGGGTCCGATCAGACAGTGCGCACCAACGTGCGCATCATTACCGCGTCCAACAAAGACCTGCGGGCAGCCGTCGATGCCGGAAAGTTCCGGGCCGATCTCTATTTCCGTCTCGCCGTCTTTACCCTGGACGTGCCGCCGTTGCGGGATCGGCCGGGCGACATCCCCCTGCTCGTGCGCTACTTCGTCGAGACCCTGGAAGGGCGCGGCTATCCCAGCGACATCACCTTCACGGCTGAAGCGATGAAGATGATGATGAACTATCCCTGGCCGGGGAATGTGCGCGAACTCGAGAACGCCGTCGAGCATTGCCTGATCTGCGCCATCAACAAGAGGGTGACGGGCGAGAGCCTGCCCGAGACGATCCGCCGCTTTGCGGTGACAGGGAGGGTCTGGCGGCCGGGTCAGTCCGCGCAGCAGATGCAGCCGCCGCCGGAGCGGGCTACGGAGACGAACGGCAAGGCTGCCTCCACGCCAACGGTCCCCGAGTCGGCGGAGGATCACGAACGGCTGCGCGAGGAGATCGTCGAGGCGTTGTCGCGTGCCAAGGGCAACAAGTCTCAGGCGGCCAAGCAACTCGGGATCGACCGCACCACGCTGTGGCGGCGCATGCAGAAGCTGCGCGTCGAACCGTGAGACCGCTTCGGATCATCCCGGGGTGGGGATGAGCGCCTGTTCGATGAGGTCGAAGGCGGCCTCGACGGTACCGGCGCGGATGGCTTGCCGGCCGATGTCGCCGAAGCGACGCTCGTCGTGGTGGAGGCGCCCGGCGGTGGCGACCGCCA
>JBGSQO010000486.1:0-3961 GCA_041738055.1 Filomicrobium sp. | reverse complement strand
TGCCCGGCGACGGCTCCGCGATCGTGCCCGAGACGACGCTGCTGTCGGCGCTGGCGGCAGAGTCATGCGCCACGTTGGTCTGCGATGGCGAAAGCCCTGGGCTGCAGGCCCGGTTGCTTTCGCGACTGCTGTGCCTTGCCGCGTTGCCCGACCAGATCGCGGCAAAGATCGCCACGGATGGAGCCGAGTCGCTCGGTCAGGCCGGCATCGGCGGGACGGCGGGCTTCGGCGCTTCGGTTATCCCGGCGGCTCGCGGAACGTTGATCCATACTGTCCAATGTCAAGGCGGGCGCATCGCGCGGTACCGTATCCTGCCGCCGACGCGCTGGAATTTCGATGTGGCAGGTGTCGCCAGCCGGGCGCTGGGCGCGATAGTGGACCGGCATCCGGGCGACGTCGCGGCACTCGCCGACCTCATGGTCAACGCCATCGATCCCTGCGTCGGCTACGAGGTGAGGCTTACCTGATGCACGAGATGGCGATCTGCGAAAGCATCCGGCGCTCGCTGGACGACGAGGCGGAGCGGCAACGGTTTACCCGCGTCAAGCGCGTGTGCCTGGAGATCGGGCCGTTTGCGGGGGTCGAGATCGAGGCGCTTCGGTTCGGGTTCGAGGCAGTCATGCGGGGTTCCATCGCGGAGGCGGCGGTGCTCGACATCATCGAGCCGACAGCCACGGCTTGGTGCCTGGGGTGCTCGACGAGCGTGCCGATCCGGCGGCGGTTCGATGCCTGTCCGACGTGTGGGTCGCATCAGCTGCAGGTGACGACCGGAGACGAGTTGCGGATCAAGGAACTGGAGGTCGAGTGATGTGCACGGTGTGCGGCTGTGGAGCAGGCGAGGTTCGCATCGACGGCAAGGGCGAGATCACACGGCCGGGGGAAAGGTCTGCCCACGCTCAAGCCCACGCTAACGGCCATGGTCATGACCACGGGCATGATCACGGGCATGATCATCATCACGACCACGATCATGGGCACCCTCACAGTCATGATCACGGCCACCACCACCATGGCCACGACTATGGCGCGACGCCCGCGGGGGCCAGCGTCCCCGGTATGAGTCAGGTCCGGCTCATCCAGATCGAGACCGATATCCTGGCCAAAAACAATGCCTATGCGAACGCCAACCGGCAGCGCCTTGCTGGTCTCGGCGTGCTCGCCCTCAACCTGCTATCGAGCCCCGGCTCGGGCAAGACCTCGCTGCTGGTCAAGACCATCGAGGCGATGAGAGCGACCCATGCCATCGCCGTCATCGAGGGCGACCAGCAGACCGACAACGATGCCGCCCGTATCCGGGCGACGGGCGTGCCGGCGATCCAGATCAATACCGGCAAGGGCTGCCATCTCGACGGGCACATGGTGGGCCACGCGCTGGAGGAGATCGCCCCCCAGCCCGGCAGCCTGCTGTTCATCGAGAACGTCGGCAATCTGGTCTGTCCGGCGGCATTCGATCTGGGCGAAGCGCACCGGGTCGTCATCCTGTCCGTCACCGAGGGCGAGGACAAGCCGCTGAAGTATCCCGATATGTTCGCGGGCGCCGATCTGGTGCTGCTGAACAAGACCGACCTGTTGCCGCATCTCGACTTCGACGTGGAGGCGGCCATTGCCAATGCGCGCAAGGTCAAGCCCGGCGTCAAAGTGATGATGGTGTCGGCGCGGACCGGCGAGGGGTTGGCCACGTTCGTCGCCTGGATCGAGGCGGCGCGCGCCATGCAAGTGGCCGGTCTCGATCTGCCGGCCGTCGCCAACGCGAACGCTTCTGGGGGGGCTTGACCCATGTGTCTGGCTCTACCCGCCCGCGTCGTCGCGCTCGAAGATGGGGACATGGCGACCATCGCGCTCGAGGGCATTCGCAAAAAGATCTCGCTCGCGTTGGTCGAGGACATCGCGGTCGGCGACTACGTGCTCATCCACGTCGGCTATGCGCTGCACAAGCTGAGCGAGGAGGAAGCCGCCCGCACCCTGGCCATGATGGCCGAAGCCGGCGTTCTTTCCGAGGAGGTCGCCGAGATCGCCCACAGCGAAGCAAGCGGAGGAGACCGGCTGTGAAGTACGTCGACGAGTACCGCAGCAGTGATCTGGCCAGAGCCCTTGCGGCCGCTATTGCCCGGGAAGCCAGGCCCGACCGCGCCTATCACGTCATGGAGTTCTGCGGCGGCCATACGCACGCGATCTTCCGCTACGGCGTGCAGGATCTGATGCCGGCCAACGTGCGCTTCGTGCATGGGCCGGGTTGCCCGGTGTGCGTGCTGCCGGTGCGCCGCCTCGACGATGCGGTGGAGCTTGCCGAGCGGCATGGCGTGATCCTGTGCACCTACGGCGACATGATGCGTGTGCCGGGCACCAAGCAGCGCTCGCTGATCCGCGCCAAGGCCGACGGCGCCGACGTGCGCATGGTCTACTCGACGCAGGACGCTCTCAGACTCGCACGCGAGAACCCGGACCGGCAGGTGGTGTTCTTCGCCATCGGCTTCGAGACGACGACACCGCCGACCGCCGTCGCGCTGTTGCAGGCCAAGGCCAAGGGGCTCGCCAACTTCTCCGTGTTCTGCAACCACGTCCTCACCCCGGCGGCGATCGGGCACATTCTGTCCTCGCCCGAGGCCAAGAGAGGCGAGGTGATGATAGACGGGTTCCTGGGGCCCTCGCACGTGTCCTCGGTGATCGGGTCTGAGCCCTACGAGGCGGCGGCGGCCCAGTTCCAGAAGCCGGTCGTCATCGCCGGGTTCGAGCCGCTCGACGTCATGCAGTCGACGCTGATGCTGATCCGCCAGATCAACGAGGGCCGGCACGAGGTCGAGAACGAATACACCCGGGTCGTGACGCGTGAGGGCAACCGCAAGGCGCAAGCCATCGTGGCAGAGGTGTTCGAACTCCGGGCCTCGTTCGAGTGGCGGGGGCTGGGGTCGGTGCCCGCCAGCGCACTGAAGATTCGCGAGGCCTTCGCCGATTTCGACGCCGAGCGGCGGTTCGTGCTGACCCAGAAGGCGTCGCGCGAAGTGAAATCCTGCGAGTGCCCGGCCATCCTGCGCGGGGTCAAGAAGCCGACCGACTGCAAGTTGTTCGGTACGGTCTGCACTCCCGACACGCCGATGGGCTCGTGCATGGTCTCCTCCGAGGGCGCCTGCGCGGCCTACTGGACCTACGGCGGCTATCGCAATCGCACGCAAGCCGCAGAGCAGTCGGCCGGGGAGGTGGCGCCATGACGGCCATCGATTTGGCGCTCTCCCCCCGGCCGGGCGCCGTCGACATGACGCACGGGGGCGGCGGGCGTGCCATGGCCGAGTTGATCCGCGATTTGTTCCTGCGCCATCTCGGTAATCCGATCCTGGCTCAGGGCAACGACGGCGCGCTGCTGGAGGTACCGGCCGGGCGGCTCGTCCTATCCACCGACGGGCATGTCGTCTCGCCGTTGTTCTTTCCCGGTGGCGACATCGGCTGTCTCGCCGTCCACGGCACCTTGAACGACATCGCAATGATGGGCGCGCGCCCGTTGTATCTGACGGCGGGGTTCATCATCGAGGAAGGCTTTCCGCTGGCGGATCTGGAACGCATCGTGCGCTCGATGGGCGAGGCCGCACGATCAGCGGGCGTGCCGGTCGTCACAGGCGACACCAAGGTCGTCGAAAAGGGCAAGGGCGACGGCGTGTTCATCACGACGACAGGGCTCGGCGTCGTGCCCGAGGGCGTCGTCGTCGGCGGCGACCGGGCGCGGCCGGGCGATGCGATCCTGTTGTCCGGTTCGATCGGCGATCACGGCATCGCCATCCTGTCGACGCGCGAGAGCTTGGAGTTCGAGACCGAGATCGCGTCCGATACGGCAGCCCTGCACGGGCTCGTCGCCGACATGCTGGCCGTCGTGCCGGGCATTAAGGTGCTGCGCGACCCGACCCGCGGCGGGCTGGCGGCGACCCTCAACGAGATCGCGCACCAGTCGGGCGTCGGCATGCAGCTCATCGAG
>JBGSQO010000154.1:0-1551 GCA_041738055.1 Filomicrobium sp. | reverse complement strand
ACGCCCGCCACTACGACGCGGTGATCGCCGCGCTGGAAGCCAAGGGCCTCGACGTGGTGCCCGCCTTCGCCTCGGGCCTAGACGCGCGCCCGGCCATCGAGCGCTACTTCCTCGACCGCAGCGGTCGCCCGCAGATCGACGCGCTCGTCTCGCTCACCGGCTTCTCGTTGGTGGGAGGCCCCGCCTACAACGACAAGACCGCGGCGGCAGAGGTTCTCACTCGGCTCGATGTGCCCTACCTCGCCGCCCATGCCATCGAGTTCCAGACCATCGAACAATGGCAGGAGTCCGAGCGTGGTCTCTCGCCCATCGAAGCGACGATGATGGTGGCGATCCCCGAACTCGATGGCGCGACCGGCTCCATGGTGTTCGGTGGCCGCAGTGACAGCGGCTCAGGCTCCTGCGGCGGGTGCGCCCGCAGCTGTGCACTACCAGCCGGTGCCACGACACGCGACATGCACCCGTGTGCGGAGCGCGTCGAGCAGTTGGCCGCCCGGATCACCAAGCTCGTCGACCTGCGCAGAACGCAAAAGGCCGAGCGCAAGATCGGCATCGTGCTGTTCGCCTTCCCGCCGAACGCCGGCTCCATCGGCACGGCAGCCTTCCTGTCGGTGTTCGCCTCGCTCCACAATACGCTGAAGGCGCTGAAGGCCGACGGCTACACGGTCGAGGTTCCCGACACCGTCGACGCCCTGCGCGAGGCGATCCTCGCCGGCAACGCGAGCCGTTACGGCGCGATCGCCAACGTCGTGGCACGCGTACCCGTCAACGACCATGTCCGCCAGGAGCGCTGGCTGCCCGAGATCGAGGCCCAGTGGGGTCCCGCTCCCGGCAAGCACCAGACCGACGGCAGCACGATCCATGTGCTCGGCGCCCGCTTCGGCAACGTGCTGGTCGGCCTCCAGCCCGGCTTCGGCTACGAGGGCGACCCGATGCGGCTCTTGTTCGAGAAGGGCTTTGCACCGACGCACGCCTTTACCGCCTTCTACACCTATCTGCGGCGGACGTTCGGCGCCCATGCCGTCCTCCACTTCGGCACCCACGGCGCGCTGGAATTCATGCCCGGCAAGCAAACCGCGCTGTCGGAGGCCTGCTGGCCGGACCGTCTCATCGGCGACCTGCCCAACGTCTATCTGTATGCTGCTAACAATCCGTCGGAAGGCAGCATCGCCAAGCGCCGCTCGGCCGCAACACTAGTGAGCTACCTGACGCCGCCTGTCGCTACCGCCGGGCTCTATCGGGGGCTGGTCGAGCTGAAGACCTCGCTGGAGCGCTGGCGCGGGCTCACCGCCGATGTTGCTGGCGAGCGCCCGGCATTGGCCGCCATCATCCAGGCACAGGCCGCAGCCGTCGAGCTGGCCGCAGCCGACCCGGCCTGGGACCTGCCCGAGGCGATCACGCGCATCGACCGGCTGTGGACCGAGATCCTGGAACTCGAATACGCGCTGATCCCGCACGGGCTCCACGTCGTCGGTCAGGCCGCATCGGCCGCTGAGCGCATCGACCTGATCGCGGCGATGGATGAGGCCATGCCCGGCGTGCCGGCGGGTC
>JBGSQO010000362.1:0-3291 GCA_041738055.1 Filomicrobium sp. | reverse complement strand
CCAGCCCGCGAGCCGCGCCGCGTTCGCCACGCCAGCCAGCAGTGCGACGGCCCCCAAGAAGCGGTCGTCGGGACCCAAAGGCACCAGCACGGCGAGCACCAGCGCCCCTGCGATTCCGGCTTGATCCAGTCGCGGATGGCTGACCGGCAGACGGTCGTCAGGATCACCTCGGTTCAGCGCGTTGCGCGTGAAGGCCGGGGTCACGCGCCCGCCCAGAATGGCGATCATGGCAGCAAGGCTCAGGAGCCCGAGGCGATTGCCGGCCGATGCGCCGTCATCGAGGTATCCCATCCAATCGAGATGGACGAGGCCGTTGGCGATCGTCATCAAGGCGAGCAGCGCAAGAAACATCATGTTCTGCGGCTTCGGCCGGTGCATCAGGTTCTCAAGGATCTTCAGGCCGAGGATCGGCACGAACACGATGTCGACGGCCGCGACCAGGGCAGCCGGCACCTCGCTCGACATCAACACGGCGAGCCGCCCAGCCGTCCAGAGCGCTGCAATGGTAGCGATATAAGCCGCACGCGCGGGCGCCGAGCCGGTCCAGTTGGGAACAGCCGTCAGAAAGAAGCCCGCCGCTACAGCCCCGCCGTAGCCGAATATCATCTCGTGCGCGTGCCACTGATGCGGCGGCACGGCGAACGGGACATAGGTCAGCGCGGCGCCAGCGGCATGGACCGCCAGCCAGGTCATCCAAAGCGCGATGGCCAGGATGCCGAACAGCGGCCCGGCGAGAAAGAAGAAGCGGAAGCCCTCTGATACGACCAGCGGCAGAAAGGACGGCTTGGGCTCATCGCTCACGAGGTTGCTCTCCCGAGGCCGGCCAGTCGGAGATCGCCAAGGCGGCGGATACGGCCCTTGCCGTCCTCGCCGATGACGGCGACGTTGCCGAAGCGGGCGCACAGATCAGCGACGGCGTCGTGCGGCGTGACGGCAAAGCCCGTCGACAGCGCGTCGGCCATCTCGGCGGTCGGCGCGAACACCGACAGGCTAAGCCAGTGGCGCGGGCTCTCACCATTGTGCGGATCGATCAGGTGGTGCCGGAACGTCTTCTTGTCGAACAACAGGGATTTCGGCTCGCTCGTCGCTATCGCGATCTCGGCCACCGAGACGGCCGCTTTGGCGGCTGGGATACCGACGGCGCGGCGCTCGCGTCCCGGCAATCGCAACTCGCCCGCATCGATCACGACATCGGTGAAGCCGTGGGTGAGGAGGATCTCGGTCACGTGGTCGGCGATGCGGCCTTGCGCGATGCCGTTGAGGGTCAATGCGACACCCGCCGGCAACCTGATGCCGGACGTGCTGATCTCGATCGGGCCACCGACGCGCCGCAACAGCTCCGGCGAGGTAGGCGCGCCTGCGGCTGCGGCCTGCCATAGCGGCTGGACGGTCGGGTCGAACGCGCCGCCGGTTTTCGTTCTCCAGGCGAGCGCCGACGACAGGACCTCGATCAGGTCGCGGGAGGGCGTGGCCAGCGTGGCGTTGCGATTGAGGCGGGAGATTTCCGAGGTCTCTCTGTGCAACGAGAAGATCGCCTCCAGCCGCTCGATCTCTGCAGCGACTGCGGTCAAGGCAGAATGGGCGGCCTCCTGATCCGCGCCATAGACGGCGACGCGGGCTTCTCCGCCCAAGGCTGCGCCGCGCCATTGGAAGGCGGGGCGGCTGTCGCCCGTCGCGATCAGGGCGGCCGCGCTGGTTGCCACTCCGGCGCCGATTGCCGTCACGATGAACTGCCTGCGCGAGAGCTTCATGGCTCGAATCCTTCTCTTCGGTTCATTCGGCGGCCATGGGTGAGTCCGGTCCGCGCCGCCCCGCCCGGCGCTTCAGGATCACGCACTGGTTGTCGTCGTTCATGATCACCTGGCACCTGAGGCACAGGATGCATTCGTTGGGATTGATGCGGCCTAGCGTGTCGATTGCACCGACCGTGCATTGGGTCTCGCAGAACCGGCACTCGCGCCCGCACTGCGGCCGGCGATGCAGCCAGTCGAACAGCTTGAGCTTGGCGGGAATGGCGAGCGCGGCCCCCAGCGGACACAGATAGCGGCAGTAGAACCGCTCGATGAACAGCCCCGCGACTAACAGGGCGACGACGAACAGGACGAACGGCCAGGCCCGACAGAAGCGCATGGAGATCGCCGCCTTGAACGGCTCGACTTCAGCCAGGATCAGCGCCTGCTCCATCGAGTAGAAGGACAGGGCGAGAATGGCGACGAAGAGCGTATACTTGATGGCCCACAGCCGCTCCTGCAGGTAGAACGGCACCTCGATCTGCCGGACGCCGAGCCGCTTGGCGCCTTCGTTCAGCAACTCCTGCAGCGCACCGAACGGGCACAGCCAGCCGCAATAGACACCGCGCCCCCAGAACAGCAGGCCAAGTGCTACGAAGCCCCACAGGATGAAAATGACGGGCTCGATCAGGAAGGTTTCCCAGCGGAACCCGTTCATCAGCGAATGCAGGAAGGCGATGACCTGCACGACCGAGAGTTGGCCCTTCGCCACGAGGCCCAGAGCTACGAAACTCACAGCCAGGAACCCCATGCGGCCCCAGAGCCAGAGCTTCGGACGGGCGACGAAGTACTCCTGCACGAAAAAGGCGCCTGCGACCCATGCCGTCATCAGCGCGACGAACGCGATGGTCAGCGGCTTCCTCTCCCAGGCCGAAACCCACAGCGGTTCGTCAGCGTCTATCGGGGTCGCGCTGCCCGCAGGCGGTTCCAGCACGTAGGCTTTCGGCAATGCGTAAGGGACCGGCAGCCGCAGCGTCGCGATCGTACCGTCAGCCCGCTCTCTTTCGGCCGAAATTTCCACACGAAAGGGCTTCACCGGTTGAAACCCGGCTTTTTCCGAAATACGAAAGACGCTCAGCTCCCGAAACGTCGGCGCATTTTTTACGATGAGCTTGTCGATACGCAGAAAATCGCCCGCCTGAAGTTTGATCGTCCGCTCGCCCTGAATGATCTCCAGCGCATCGAAAATGCCGGTTTGCTTATAGCTCGTGCCGCGATGCGAGGTCACGCCGTTGGACGCGACGAACAGCGCCGCATCCCCCGGCCCCAGAGATCCGACCGCGCGCGTGAAGGCCTGCTGCCCGAGGAGGTTGCGCCCGATCGTCGGGGGATCGAGCAGGCCGACGTAGACGTCCAGGAAGGGCGCGTCGCTCTCCTCGATGGGGTTGGCAATCGGACCAAAGCGGCGGGCCGCCTCGCGGAGGCTGAGGCGCGTATGCCCTAGCGAGCCGTCGGCGACCAGATCGCCGAAGCTGCGCTCCGTGAAGCCGACGCGATCCAG
>JBGSQO010000358.1:0-2112 GCA_041738055.1 Filomicrobium sp. | reverse complement strand
CCGGCCAGCACGGCGATGCCATGCATCTGCCGCCAGGTCACACCGCTCGGCAGCCGCGCAACGCCTGCGCTGACGGCGAGCCAGACGAACGCCATGATGCCGAGTTGCTTGCCGACGAACAGGCCGGCCGCGATGCCCAGCGAGATCGTGCCGAGCAGCGCCTCCGGTGACAGCACCCGGAGGTCGACGCCGGCATTGGCGAAGGCGAACAACGGCATGATGGCGAACGCGACCCACGGCTTCAGCTCATGCTCGGTATGCACGAGGACGGTCTCCTCATCGCCCTCCCGCCGACGGACGTGCGGCACGAACAGCGCCGTGACGACGCCGGCCAGTGTCGCATGCACACCCGACTTCAACAGGAACACCCAGACGATCGTGCCGACGACCATGTAGGGCGCAAGCCGCGTCACGCCGCCTCGGTTCAACCCCGCCAGCACGAGAACGCCTGCCGCCGCCACCATCAGCGAGGTCAGCGACAGCTCGTCGGTATAGAACAGCGCGATGATGATGATCGCGGCCAGATCGTCGATGATGGCAACGGCGAGCAGGAAGACCTTCAGCGCCACAGGCACCCGGCTGCCGAGCAGCGCCAGGATGCCGAGCGCGAAAGCGATGTCGGTCGCCGCCGGAATGGCCCAGCCGCGGGCAGCGACCGGATCGTGTCCATTGAGCAGCGTATAGATCACAGCCGGCGCGACAATGCCGCCGAGGGCAGCGATGATCGGTAGCGCGGCCCGTCTGGGATCGGACAGCTCGCCTTCCAGGAACTCGCGCTTCAGCTCCAGCCCGACGAGCAGAAAGAAGATCGCCATCAGGCCGTCGTTGATCCACAGCAGCAACGGCTTGTTGATGGAGAACGTGCCGATGGCAATCGAGATCTTGGTGCCGAGCAGGCCGTCGTAGATCGCGATCAGGCCCGTGTTGGAGAACGCGAGTGCCAAGACGGTGGCGGCGATGAGGGCGACACCGCCAGCGGCATCGCTTTCGAACACCCACGAAATGGGGCTTTGATCTTTCGGCGGGGGCGTGATCGGGCGTGCCAAAAGGCGGTCTCCTCAAGTGTGTCGGTGCGGGAATGTACGTCGGATTTCTCAAACGGTCGTGTGCGCATGTGGCCGTAGGCGAGCGTCAAAGCAAGTGGCCGCCGATCGCCGTGTCGAACCTTTGCCGCCTCGGATTGCGGACCCGATCGCCTCACTCGTCGGATCTACCCGCTGTTGCGCAGCGCCGCCGCGATGCCGTTGATGGTGAGGTGCAGGCCGCGGCGGATTTTCTCCTCGCCGGGATTTTCGCGGACGGCGCGGATCATCTCGACCTGCAGATGGTTCAGCGGATCGAGATAGGGGAAGCGGTTCTGGATCGAACGCTCCAGCAGCGGGTTGGCCGCCAGCAGCCGTGGCTCGCCCGTGATCGCCAGCAGGTGACGCACCGTGCGCTCGTGCTCGGCCCGGATGGCGCCGAAGACGGTCCGGCGCAAGCCTTCGTCGGGGACGAGACCCGCATAGCGCGAGGCCACCGCCATGCTCGACTTGGCCAGCACCATGTCCATGTTCGACAGCAGCACTTGGAAGAACGGCCACGAGCGCGCCATGTCCTGCAGCACGGATAGCCCCTTCCTCTCACTAGTAAGGTAGCTCTCGACGGCACTGCCAAAGCCGTACCAGCCCGGCAGCATGACGCGCGACTGCGCCCAGCTGAACACCCACGGAATGGCGCGCAGGTCCTCCAGTCTCTGGGTGTTCTTGCGCGAGGCCGGCCGCGAGCCGATGTTGAGCGCGGCAATCTCGTTGATGACGGTCGACGACCAGAAATAGCTGGCAAAGCCCGGGGTCTCGTAAACGAGCTTGCGGTAGGCGGCAAAGGCGAGGCCCGACAGCGTTTCCATGACGGGCGCGTAGGCCTTCGGATCGGTCCCGTCGGCGCGGTCGATCAGCGAGGCCTCCAGCGTGCCGGCAATCAGCGCTTCCAGGTTGCGCCGGCCGAGCTGCGGGTTCGTGTACTTGCTCGAGATGATCTCGCCCTGTTCCGTCAGCCGCAGCTGACCATCGACGGTGCCGCCCGGTTGCGAAAGGATGGCCTCGTAGCTCGGCCCGCCGCCGCGCCCGACGG
>JBGSQO010000333.1:0-2585 GCA_041738055.1 Filomicrobium sp. | reverse complement strand
CGTTTGCTTCCGCGATGGCCGCGACTGGATCGTCCGGGCTGTCGGCGGCCTCGGTCGCCGACACGGACGCCGGAACTGCCGCGGGCGCCTCGGACGGCGTGTCGGGCTTGTCTTTCTTGCCTCGTCTGAAGAACATGGTGTCCGCTTCCCCCTGCGCATGACGCCATCAACGGTCATACCGCCCCGCCGACGTTTCGACTCGGTGGCTGCCGGGTCGGCGGGACGGTATGACCCTCGTTTGCGCCTTCCGACACTCGTTCCGAGAGCCGGCCGGAAGGCGCGGCCTACCGAGAGGTGGGTCACAACTTCCACAAGTCGATATCAGTCGGGTCGGTGACATGGCCTCGTGGCGGAGGCATGACGGAGGAAGGCCCATGTTGGAAACTCACAGGAGACTTCGGCCGGTCGCCACGCCGCTGCTGTCTCACACCGTCCCGCCGATCTTTTGACTCTGTGTCTGTTCGGTCGGCGGGACGGTATTGTCTTTGTTTGCGCCTTCCGACACTCGTTCCGAGAGCCGGCCGGAAGGCGAGGCCTACCGTGAGGTGGGTCAAAGCGTCTGCGGGTTGGTATCAGACCGGGGCTGTCCCGCCCGCGCCAAGAGACCTCAAGAGGACCTGACATGAGCCTGACCGAAACCATGCGCACCAAGTTGATGATCGCGCTGGAGCCGACGCGCCTCGATATCGTCAACGAGAGCGAGATGCACGCCGGCCACCGCAACTCCCCAGGCACCGGCGAGAGCCACTTCCGGCTGCTCGTCGTTTCGCCGAAGTTCGAGGGCCGCTCCCGCGTCGATCGCCATCGCATGGTCAACGAGGCGCTGGCCGACGAACTCGCCGGCCGCCTGCATGCCATGGCGCTCAGCACCTACGCGCCCGGGGAGGCGACCGAATAGCGCGGCCCGTTGCGGGGTGGGGCAGGGCTGTTCCGGTCGGACTCAGCCCGCCACCGCCGCCGCATCCGGCACGGGCTTCACGCGCAAGGCTGTGATCTTGTTGCGGTTCTTGCGCAGGATCTCGAACCGGTAGCCGTAGAACGTGAACACCTGGCCCGGCTCGGGGATGGTCTGGGCCTCGTGGATGACGAGGCCGGCGATGGTGGTGGCCTCCTCGTCGGGCAATTCCCAGTCCATGGCCCGGTTCAGGTCGCGGATATGCACCGTGCCGTCGACGTTCACTGTGCCGTCGGCCTGCGGGCGGATGGCCGCATCGTGGACGTCGTGTTCGTCCGAGATTTGCCCGACGATCTCCTCCAGGATATCCTCCAGCGTGACGAGCCCCTGCACCTCGCCGTACTCGTCGACGACGAGGGCCATCTGCGCCTTCTGCTTCAGGAACTGATTGAGCTGTTCCTTGAGGCTCGTCGTGTCGGGCACGAACCAGGGCGTCTTCATCACCTTCGCGAGGTCGAGGGCACCGACCGACCAGTCGACCGCCTCCAGGGCCGTCAGCAGGTCCTTCGTGTGCAGAATGCCGACGATGTTCTCCTGCTCGTCCCGCCACACCGGCATGCGCGAGTACTGCGATTTCACCACCTCTTCGACGATGGTCTCGATCGGTTCGTCGGCGTTGATCGTTTCCATGCGCGTGCGGTGGACCATGATGTCGGCGACCTGCAGGTCCTTGAGGTCGAGGACGCCACCCAGCATGTGTGCATCGTGCCGGGCGACCGTGCCTTCCTTGGTCTGCAACTCGATGTGGCCGCGGATTTCCTCGTGGGCCGAGAGAATGTTGGCGGCGTCGTCCTTGGTGCCGGGGGTCATCGACAGGATGAACGTGACGATCTTTTCCACCATGAGCGTCGCAGGGCGGAACACCACGATGAGCACGCGCATGACCGGCGCAACGGCTAGGGCAACTTGATCGGCATAGGCGATGGCGTAGGTCTTGGGCAGCACCTCGGAGAAGATGACGATGGCGATCGTCATGACGATCGTCGCGTAGAACACGCCGAATTCGCCGAAGATTCCGATGAGCAGGCTGGTCGTCACCGAGGACGCGAGAATATTGACGAGGTTGTTGCCCAGCAGCACCGTGCCGATGATGCGCTCCGGGGCGGCCAGCATCTCGTTGACCAGCTTGGCATTGGCATTGCCTTCCGCCTCCAGCGTATGCATCCGCGCCCGCGAGGCCGCCGTCATGGCGGTTTCCGAGCCCGAGAACAGTGCCGATAGTCCCAGCAGCACGATGACAGCGATCAGCGTCAGAACGAGTTCGAGTTCCATGGCGGTGAGCCGATTGTCCTTGGCAAAGGCGATTGTTCAACGATCGGCAGCCGATACGCGACCGGCTGGCAACGGCGCAGCAGCACGCCCCTCGGATCGTCAGGCGACCCGGGCCACTGCTGCGGACTTGTAGCTATATATCTACTACGGCAAAGGTTTTTAAACCCTCAGCGCGCTGCAGCCGTTCCCGGAGCCCCCAACACGCGCCGCAGGGCAGCCTCGAATTCGGGCGCCAACTGCTCCGAAACGCTCGCCGTCAGGTGCGTGGCGTCGCGATAGGCGACGACCCCGTCGACTACGGCCGGGCAGACATTGCGCCCGCACAGGCGCTCGGTCAGGTCGAGGACGACGACGCCTG
>JBGSQO010000286.1:0-2135 GCA_041738055.1 Filomicrobium sp. | reverse complement strand
CATCGGCGAGCGCGAGGGCGTGCCCCTCGACGGTCCGGGTCAGAGGGACCGGCAGCCCGGCCCGCTGCATCAGGAAGGTGGCCGTCGATTTGTCGACGCAGCGCTCGATGGCGCGCGGGCCATTCCAGACGCGCACGCTAGAGGCCTCCAGCGCATGCAGGATGCCGAGCCGGAAGGTGATCTCCTCCAGCGTACCCGCCGACACCGAGCGCACGAACACGCCGTCCGGCAGGTGGCCGTCGCATCCGGGAATATCCAGGCCAGACGCCGCGCGGGTGTCGAACGCGCAGTGCTTGAGGCAAGAGACGACGACCTCGGCGCCACGCGCCTGCAGCGCCCGTTTCAAGCGTGCGGCGTGCCAGTCCCCGCCGTTCTCCTCGACGAAGATGACGATGCGAGCGGGGCGGCCGGCCTCTGTCCCGGTCCCTGGCCCCGGCTCAGCGGAAGCTGGCGTCGACGGTGTCGGGGGCGAGCTTGCCAGCATGGAAGGAGCGGCCTGTATCGAGGTTGGAGACGGTGACGACGGCGGGCGAGAACAGCATCGGGTCGATCTTGTAGAAGTCCCCGCCGACGGCGGCAAACGTCTCCGCGAAGGGCTGGCCATAGGAGGAGGATTTCTCCGACGGCAGCGCGGTGGCCAGGGCCTCGGCGGCCTCGTCGGTTCCCTTGACGAACAACTGGATGCGCCCGCCGTAGATGATGGCGTCGTTGGTGCGGCCCATCGCCTGGATGAAATCCGGGATCGGCGGAGCGATCGGGGCGGAGCCGTAGCCGTCGAGGATGTGTTCGAGCGGGAAATGCAACGCGTGCGCCTTGTGGAGGGCGACCTCCAGCACGCGGGCGGCGATCTGCACGGTTCCAGCTAAGCTGCCGGTGGGCGCGAACAGGATCGTCAGGTTCGACGGCAGGATGTGGCAGGCCTCCGCCACCTTGCGCGTGACGGCAGCCGGCGGGGCCTTGTCGCCCTCGATGACCAGGAAGCCGCGGTAGTGGCTGTCGGCATAGCCCAACTCCTCGTAGAGCGTCTCGACGCGGGACAACGCGCGGGCCGGCCCCGAGCCGAGGGCGAAAAAGCCGGTAGCCTCATCCGTGATCGTCCAGCCGGCATACTGGCTGCCCAGGCACGAAATCACTGGGCTTGCGGCATGCACCATGACGCCGAGCGGCCAGTTCGGCAGCGGCGAGGTGTTGGTGATCGAGACCGTGCCGAGCCCGCCCATGCAGATCTCGCCCATGAGCCGGCCGAGTTCGAGCGAGCCGGGCGCGGCGGCCCCGCAGTCGATCAGCGTCTCGCCGACCTCGCCGATCGAGACGAGGGCGCGGTAGGCCCCGGCATTGGCGATGATGCGGTCGGCGAGGGCGCCCGCGCGTGCATTGACGCTGACGGTCGCGAAATCGGAGGTCTGCATGGCGCGCTTCCTTCCTGGCGTTTCTTGTCAGTGCGGTTCGTCGAGCCGTCTCGCGATGAGGGCGAGGCGGTCGCGGCAGAGATCGTAGGCGTCGTCGGCGGTGCGGCCCTCGGCGCGGACCGTGCACACCGGAGCGTTCTCGTGCAGGCGCTGGCCGGGTGCGGGGATGTCGCTCACCCAATCGGGCCAATCGAAGGCCGCCGGAACCGTGAGCGGCCCCTGGTCGGCATATAAGTAAGCGCTGGCGCGCGGCTTCGGCGCCCAGGATCGCGCGACGAGCCCGACGGCATCTTCCCCTCGGATGGCAGCGACGTGGGCGGCAAACAGCGTGCCTGTGTCATCGTCGAGGACGTCGAGCGTGGCGCCGGGGCGCGGGTTGACCTCGAGCAGATAGGCTTCGCCGCTGGCGTCGACGATGAAGTCGAGCGAGACGAGACCGACGAGACCCAAGGCCTTTGCCACCGCTATGGAACTGTCGATGAGACGGGCCTCCAGATCAGCTTCGACGGCGTCGATACTGACGCTGCCGCCGTAACGGAACGGCGCGCCCTGAGCCGGGCTGACCCACGAGCGGGTGAAGGCGAAGGCGGGTCCGGTGCGGCCGACGAGGCCCATAACCGAGATGGCTTCGCCGGCGATTTCGCGCTGGTAGTAGCGGCCGGGGAGGTGCCGCCCGTCGTACTTGCCGAGGCGGCGGACGTGACCGCCCCCGCAGGCCCCAATCCG
>JBGSQO010000699.1:0-1663 GCA_041738055.1 Filomicrobium sp. | reverse complement strand
CGTCCGACTGCTTCGCTGGTGCGGCTGGCCGCCCGCATTGAGGCGCGGGTGCGGGACAATCCAAGCCTCGCCGCGTGCGTGCTATCGGCGTCGTGACGGCAGCAGCGCGTCATCCGTCGAAAACGGCTGGTCAAGGCTGGGATTTCCCGCTATAACCCGCGCCTTCGGGAGACGGACCGGGCGTTGTCGACGCTGGGCGGTCTCCTGCTGTCAGAATTTGAAGCCCGTGACGTCCATGACCGCAATGGTCGGGGGGTCGGAGCCGTTGGTCGGTTCCACGGGGCTTTGCCCTTTCCAGGAGTGTTTCCCATGGCAGTGCCGACAAAGAAGGTGTCGCGCATGAAGCGCAACCAGCGCCGCTCGCACGACGCGCTGTCCGCCCCGACCTATGTCGAGGACAAAGACTCGGGCGAGCGTCGCCGTCCCCATCACATCGACCTGAAGTCGGGCCGGTACCGCGGCCGTCAGATCCTGCCGGCCAAGGCCGAGGTCTGATCGGGTTCGACGGAACCCCACGCGTGGCGATCCGAATTGCGACGAGCGGACGCAGTCCATGCGGACCGCTCGTTTTTCTGCGTCGGCACGCGCCGATCTGCCGCCTGCGCCGCATGAGCCTTCTGCAGTCGCGAGGCTTTCTTTTGCGGTCCTGAACCGCTATAGCCCCCAGGGGTCATCGGATCAGGGAGCCGTGCATGTCGTTGAGATCCATTCCGCTCATCTTTATCGCGTTCGTCGTCTACAACGTCACCGTGCTGTTTGCGGGCAGCCAGCCGGCAGGCGAAATGCTTCGAGGCGTCGTGATATCCATCCCGTCCATCCGTGGCGATAGCCTCGGCCTGACGCTGGGTGACATCATCATCCTGCTGACGCTGCTGCTGCTGTTCGCCGAGATCGTCAAAGCGACGTTCACCTCGACCGCGTCCCTCGTGGACCACGGCCTGTCGATGCTGGTGTTCATCGCCTGCCTCGTCGAGTTCCTGCTGGTCGACCGCGCCTTCACCAGCGTGTTCTTCATCATCATGGTCGCCACCCTCATTGATGTGGTCGCCGGCTACACCATCGGGATCCGTGTCGCCCGTCGCGACATCGGCCTGGGCGGCATCGACGGACATTGACGCTCATCGGCGTCGGCACGGCCTGAGGCTCGCACGGCTCGCGGCGTTGTCAGGTGGTTCCGATACCTCATCGGCTTGGCAGGCGGTCCCGGCTCGCGTCGGGTCCGTGTCCCGTTGTGGATTACCGAACATCGGTCAGTATTTCAGCTTTTGTTAGCACATCCTGGCCTACTGTCGGTTCGACGGGGGCCCTCGCCCGCTGCCAGCATTCTTTCGCGCCAGCCGTGGATCGTCGACTGTGACAGCAAACAAGCAGCTGATGCCGCTGCGCGTCGTGACCGACAGCGTCGACGACCTGCGCCGGCTTTCCGTGATCGATGGCGGGCCGGGCGGCTCGGCCCCGCTGGAAGGGGAGGCGCTCGATCTCGTGGGCCGCTATAACGATGTCGATGAGACCGCCTACGTCTGGGACCTCGCCAGCGACGTGATCGACTGGGAGGCCAACGCCGCCGCCGTCCTCGGCCTTGCCGACGCTTCAAGCGTTGCAACGGGTGCCGACTTCAATGCCCTCATCGCTTCCGAGCACGCCGGCCGCCGCATCGCCACCA
>JBGSQO010000697.1:0-2284 GCA_041738055.1 Filomicrobium sp. | reverse complement strand
GATGTCGGCGATGGGGCCGCCGTCCTCTACGACGTCGCCCGCCGCGACGGCTCCGCCATGACCCTCGGCCTGCATTTCGACCGCACCGGAGGCGTCAGCGAATTCATCCCACCCGCGCCCACCCGTCTGCCGGCAACGCCCATCTGGCGCGTACCCCGCCACACCCACGCCGAGAGTGCGACCACCAAGGTCGTCCGCACGCTGGAGGACAGCCCGTTCTATGCCCGCTCGCTGATCGCCACGCGCCTCATCGGGACGGAGACAACGGCCATGCACGAGAGTCTCGACCTCGACCGGTTTGCGACGTCCTGGGTCAAGATGCTGCTGCCGTTCCGCATGCCGCGCAATCCGTCATGAGAAAGGACCGCCCCGCAATGACGCTCGCTGAGGCTGGATTGCCGGTCATGACGCTGTCGGCGTTCCGCTTCGGGTCGACGCGGGCGCGGCTGTGGGCGTTCGGCCAGATGCAGTTCGCCCGCGGTCCCATCTCGCGCATCCCGCAGATCGGGTTCCACAAGCTGATGGGGACGGGCTCGGGCGAGAGCTTCAGCCCACAGCCGAACTGGTCGGTCTACGCCATTCTCGCGACTTGGCCCTCGCTCGCGGCAGCCGAGACGGCCCTGCGCGAGGCGCCCCCCTTTCGCCGCTACCGCGATCATGCCGTCGAGAGCCTCACCCTCACCGCCGAGACGGTCAGTGCCACCGGGTTATGGGACCAGCGGACGCCCTTTGCCGTCCCACTGTTCGACCGCCCCAAGGGTCTGCCCGAGCCGCTCGGCGTGCTCACCCGCGCGACGATCCGGACCCGCAGCCTCAAAGCCTTCTGGGCGGCCGTCCCCGAGGTCAGCGACCAAACCGCGCGCGAGACCGGCCTGGTGTTCAAGCTCGGCATGGGCGAGGTGCCGTGGCTCCATCAGGTGACGTTCTCCGTCTGGCGCTCCTTCGAGGACATGCGCGGTTTCGCCTACCGCCATCCCGCCCACCGCGAGGCGATCCGGCAAGCCAAGGACCACGGCTGGTTCAAGGAGGACCTGTTCGCGCGCTTTCGCATGTTGAGCGCCGAGGGCACCTGGAACGGCCGCCCCGTGGACATCGGCACGCTGATGCGGGCATAGCCGCAAGGGGCGGGCGGTCCGCAGGGTGTCCCGCCGGCGGGGGGGTGGGGGGCAACGCCCCACTTCGCGAAGCGAAACCGCCCCAGCCTCCGCCGCTTACCCCTTCACAGAGCCGTCACGCGCGTGTGGAAGTCTGCGCCCCATCAGACACCCGCCAGCCCGAGGGGACCGCGCCCGTGACCGACGCCATCCTGAAGCACTACGACGATCTCATCACCTCGCTCGAGCTTCCCGAACTGACCGGCGAGATCGAGGCCGCGCGCCCGCTTCCCCCCGGCACCGAAGTGACGCCCGAGATCCAGCGCATGTATTTCCGCGAGGGTTATTACCCTTACGCCGACCGCATCCCCGCGCGCGAATACTACCGCCAGAAGATCCCGATGCAGATCGAGCTGGTCAAGCTGCAGAACTGGGTGAAGGAGACGCGCCAGAAGGTCGTCATCGTGTTCGAGGGGCGCGATGCGGCCGGCAAGGGCTCGACCATCAAGCGCTTCACCGAGAACCTCAATCCGCGCGGCTGCCGGGTCGTGGCGCTGAACAAGCCGTCGGAGGCCGAGCGCGAGCAGTGGTACTTCCAGCGCTATGTGCAGCACCTGCCGACGGCCGGCGAGATCGTGATGTTCGACCGCTCCTGGTACAACCGCGCCGGCGTCGAGCGCGTCATGGGCTTCTGCACCGAGGCCGAATACTGGGAGTTCATCAAGCAGGCGCCCGAGTTCGAGCACATGCTGGTCCGCTCCGGCATCAAGCTCGTCAAGTTCTACCTGTCGGTGACCAAGGAGGAGCAGGCCCGCCGCTTCGCCGAGCGCCGGTCGAGCCCCTTGAAGCACTGGAAGCTCTCGCCCATCGACCAGGAGGCGCAGGCGCGCTGGGACGACTACACCGACGCCAAGAACGCCACCTTCGAGCTGACCGACGGCCCCGACACACCTTGGACCATCGTCAAGTCCGAGGACAAGGAGCGCGGCCGCCTCGAAGCCATCCGCCACGTGTTGAACGTGATCGACTACGCCGATAAGGACCTGTCCGTGGCGCATGCCCCCGACCCGCTGATCGTCGCCCCGGCGCGGGTGTTGTGGGGGTAGGGGTGGGCGAGAAGGCGGGGGCCGCGCCTTGTAGGCGGGGCACGGTTCGCCTGTGGGCAGTGGACCGCAGCCAGCGGCCGGCGG
>JBGSQO010000252.1:0-12937 GCA_041738055.1 Filomicrobium sp. | reverse complement strand
GCGAGGACCGCGGCAACAACGACCGTACCCAGGTCCTTCGACCATAGCGCACCGATCGAGGAAGCCGCGCACGCGGCCAGATAGACAGCCAGCACGGCGAGCGCCGGCCACCCGACCGCACCAAGGCGCGTAGCGCTGTGCGCCGCAAACACGTGCGCGCCACCGACCGTCGCAAGCACCAGCATCATCTGGATGGCCGCATCCATTTGCCGGATCGACGAGAGCACCGGCAACCGAGAGTAGATGTCAGCCATGACCGGTCCTGCCACCGGCAGCGCCATCACGAGAAACAGCACCACGAACCCGGCCGGAAGCACCATCGCCCGCAGCCACTCTGCAACCCGGTTGGGCAAGCCGAGAGCCACCGCCACGACCACGGCGGGCAGCAGCAGCAGCGTCCCGAAGATGGCCTGCTGCCCTGGCCAGAACGGCAGAACGAGGCCGGGAAGTCGGGCCGGTTCGACCAGGATCGGCTCATACCGTATGCCCGTCAGCGGCACGAACGATTGGGAGAGGTGGCCGATCAGCGGCAACAGGATGGGCGCGGCCAGACCAATGCCGCCGATGCCGATGGCCGCCATGATGGTCAGCGACCTCAGCACATGCCGCATCGGCCGCGACCAGTCAGCCTTTCGATCGAAAAGCAGAAAGGACGTAATTGTCATGGCATGCATCGCCGCGTACTGGACGGCAACGGCGAGCGCCACGCCGGTCAGCACCGTCAGCAGAGCATAGCTCGCGACGTCACGACGCGGATTGAGCAGCACCGCGATGATGCCGAACAGGCTCGCCTGATTGAGGAAGCCTGCGACACGCGCACTTTGCTCGGTGACGATGGCAAGCTCAGAGCCGCCGATCATCAAGGCGACCGCAACAGACCACGCCAATCCAAGTCCGCTTCGTCTCGCCACGGCAAATCCCAGCAAGACGCCCAGCAGAACCAGCACGAACAGCGAAATATTGAGCTGCCAGTTTGCCTGCGGACTGGAGGGGTCGACGAATGGCACCAGGTACCAGAATTGCTCCGGATCGGCGAACAGCGGGTAGCCGCCGTTGCGATAGGGGTTCCAGAGTGGGTTGCCGTCTTGTGCGCCTTGCACGAAAGCGAGCCACGGCATAATGCGCGCGCCGTCCCCATAAGGGGTCGCATCGCCGCGCAGGATGGCACTCCAGAACATTACACCGAGCAGCAGGGCAAGGAAGAAGGCTGCGTATGCGCGACCGCGAGCAGTGCCGGAGATCGCAGCTGACGTTTCGTTCAGGAGCAATGGTCCGCTGTTTCCAGCCGGCTCCGTCGGCATTCTCACACTCCCTCACGCAGCCCCCAGCCGACTGGGGTTCTACGCTACTGGAGCCGCCCTGCGCCAGTCCTCCTGGCGGGGGCCGTCCTGCGGGGTCTGCCGAACGTGCGTCGGAAGGCAAACGTCAATACCGTTTGGTCCGGTTGAGCCGCATCTTGAGGCGGGCAAGCCCGAGATTGGTCAAGCGCGCCGGGAGCATCACAGTGTTCCAGCCGGGTGTGTGGATCGCCTCGGCGATGGCACGGGCAACGCGGCCTGGGTCACTCTGAGAGGCTCTCAGGTCCGCCAGTTCGGCCTTCAGTTGCGCGATGATCGCGTCATTCCGGCTCGAGCGCTGCACGACGTTGCGCAAGAGGGGCAACAGCCGCGGAATGGCGTTGTCCCATGCGAACGCGCGCTCCATGCTGCCGGGCGCGTTGGGAGCTTCGACCGGCTGTCGGCCCCCGCGAGTGCGCGTGAGGCTGTGCAGCACCAGCACGAGTTCTTCGACATCGGAGATTGAATTGCCCGTAGACTCGAGTTGGGGCAGGCGCTGCCAATCCAGCGTCGCCAGCAACGGCTCGATGACGGGCGTCGTGGGCGCGGTCGGATCGAGCAAAAGCAGCGTGTGCAGCCGTGAACTCACGATATGCAGAAAGGTGGCCCAGGAAATCTCCAGGCTCGGCAGGCCGGCGACGCCGAGATGATCGGCGATGGCTGCAGCCAGCGGCACGACTTCGGCGGGCGTCGAACCGGCCTCGGCGACGGCGACCGCCAAGGCGTCCATTGCCGCTAGACGACCGGGGTGATCGACCGCCCCGCTAGTCACGCTGTTGGCCGACGGCTCCGGCGGTAAAGTCAAGTCGTCGAAGCATGCCGGCAAATGCAATGCGGCCAAAGCCAGCAAATGGCCGTGGCCCGATCCGGCTGCCGCCGTCAGCCTGCTCACGGCTGATGACAGCAGTTGCTCGACGGCAAAATGGGGTGAGGAATGGTGGGGCCGGCCGCTGATCCGCGGTCTACGGCGACCGATCAGGAGCGTCGAGACGGCCGGACGCGGTGCTGTCGCCAACAGGTCGAAGAGAACGAGCTTGTGCCAGTGGGGGTGTGACGGGCAGACAGCCATATTGGCCACAACTCCGGTCATTGCCTTACGCGACAGCAGCACGTTGGCGAGCGCGCCCGGCACCTGCGGCAACGCCCCCGGCGCGTTCTCCATGTACCGCCGAAAGCGCAGATAGTCCGCCAGCGGGTAGGTCGTCCGAACGGACGTGTTGAGCGCAACGTCGACCTGCAGCAGGTCCGCCCCGCTGATCCGCCGACGTTCGCAGGCAGCGAGGAGGGGGGCTACGGCGAGTTCGACCTCGTCACCGGTCACCAGGAAAGTCTGCGCGTTGATGCGCTGCATCAAGTCGGCAAGCCCTGCGGCCCGCTCCGGGCCCGGCTCGCAACAAACCACGATGGTGTGATCACAGAGAGCGTTCGTACCATCTGCAATCAAACCAGCCAGGGCGGGATCGAAGAATGCACGACCATGCGGAGTCGGCTCGCAAACGATGACCGAGGTGATCGCCCGATCGGGGTGACCAACTACGGGCGGCATCACGGGCGGCGTGTCGCCGGAATGGAAGGACACAAGGCAGCACGCATGATTGTGCGAAAAATCCGACCTGGATGCGGGGTTCGCGACCTCAAACATGGCTCGCCCGATCCCCCAGTACAATCGAGTGATAGCGGCGGACGAGCCTGCCCTCGTCGAAGTGTTCGCGGGCGTGGGCCAGTGTCCGCGCCGACAGCGCTTCGTAGAAGCCGCTGTTCTGATCGGTCAACCGCAGAATATTGGCCACGAGATCGGTCGGGTCGATGTTGGTGAACAAGGCGTTCTGCTCCTCGACGAAGTCCTTCTGGAACAAATGCCGTGACATGATGCAGGGCAGCCCCATCGACATCGCTTCCATGAGGACCTGAGGAAAGCCCTCGGTACGCGAACAGACGATAACGGCGTCGTGCTCGGCGTAAAGGGCAGGAAGGTCCTTGAAGTTCACGTAGCCGATGTAATTCCGGTTGTCTTCCTCCGCCTTATCGAAGGTTCCCGCGAACGTGAATGTGACGCTCCGATCGAGCGCGTAGACCTCGCGAGCGGCCGCCTCCAGGATATCGTAGCCCTTTTCCGCGCTGCGCCGTCCGATGAACAGGAATTTCCGGCAGGGACCGGTCCGGGCCGTGCCGTTGAAGGCGGACTGGTCGACGCCGCGATAGCAGACGTGAATCTTATCAGGCGCCTCGGCTATGCATGCGAGCCGCGCCTTCTCCCGCTGCGTCATGACGATGACGTCGTCCGAAAGCTCCGTGGCCAGCCGCTCCTCTTGCATCAGTTGATAGTATTGCGGGCTGCCGGCAAACGAGCGATCGGCGCTTTCGAACACATGAGCCTTGGTCGTCAGGTCGTCGCCCCCGACGCGCATGACGTACCGGATACCGATCTGCTTGGCCGCAATCGCCGAGGCATAGCAGTATGTGAGCGTGCGCCCGTTCAAATTGCTGACTATGTCGGCGCCGATCCGTTTCAGTTCCGGCACGAGCACCTTGGCCAGCCGGTCGCCTCGGCCGGGACCGGGATTATTGGGAGCGGCGATCTTGGTAAAGCGCACGCCGAAGTCCTGCTCGAGGCGAATGCGCAGTGGATCGTTGGCCGGCGGCGTCTGGTGCATCAGGATGGTGAGACGCGCCTGATGCCTGAGATCACCTAGGATGCTTGGATACTTGTACTGTCCACGCAATTGCCAGAGATTGGGCTGGCCATCGTTATAGCAGGGCTCGTAGTACGCGATGTGGCGCATGCCAGTTCTCGCCTCCGCTATGATCGCTTCGATGGTCTGCATTCAACCAGCTGACGGGCGTCAATCCTCAGCAGCCGATCCTCATGCGACCTAGCACACCGATGGCGCCGTGCACCCCTCCTCGCAGCAACTCCTCCACAGTGGCCGATGTCGGATCGCCACAATTTCCGATATGTGACGATCCGGCCACAGCTTTACGCCGCCACCGCTGAGTCAGCGCGGCTTGCGGGCAACGACGGTGATGAGATGGGCGGGCTTTGATAGCTCGACCTTGTAGCCAGCTGAGGCGATCATCGAATTCAAGGCGTCGGGCCTGAAGAACGAGAAGTGGCCCGGTCCGAACAACTGCCAAGCCTCGCCCTTCTCGACATGGTCGGGGCAGCCCAGATACAGCGTCTTCAGATACAGAATACCGCCCGGCTTGGTGATCCGAAAACACGTCTTCAGATCGTCCAGCGGTTCGTAGGAATGCTCCAAATAGTCGAAGTTCATGACGATATCGTAGGCATCGCTCGGCAGATCGAGATCCTTGGTGAAGCCGAGATGGGCGTCGAATCCATCCTCCTTCAGCATATCGATGCTGGCCTTGTTGACGTCGTTGCCGGAGGCGACGATCCCCAACTCGCGCGCGCCCATCATCACCGTGCCGGCGCCGCAACCCATATCGTACAGGGTCTGCGCCTTGCGACCGAGGTGCTTCTGGGCCGTCTCCACGTGCTGACGATGAATCTCACGAACGTTGGGCCGGTTGAGCTTCTTTTCGACGAGTTGCTTCACGTTGTCGGCGGCAGCCAGATAGTTACGGTAGAGCTGCATGCGGTCGGGTCGCGGCGAGACCGGCACGTATCCACATGCCGTGCACTCGATGAGGCGCATCGGCCGATCCTCGTACCACTTGGGCACCTTGCTCTCCATGTAGAGCTTGAAGTCGGTGCCACCGCAGTGGTTGCAGGTCGTAACGTCGTGCCAATCCATGCGCATTCTCCTCTAGCGGTCCGACGGCTCAGCCGACGGTCGACACGGCCGGCCGCCGTGCGATGATGAAGACGAGTTGTCCCAGGCTGACGTCCACGATCTCAAAACCGGCGTTCCTGATCATCGTGCACAGGAGGTCGGAGGAGAAGAAGTGGAAGTGCCCGATTCCGAAGAGTTGCCACCGCTCGCCCTTCTCGACGTGGGCCGGGCAGCCGAGGTACAGGGTCTTCACATACATGATCCCGCCGGGCCTGAGAATTCGCAAGCACGTCGCGAGATCCTCCTTCGGCAGATAGGAGTGCTCCAGGTAGTCGAAGTTGATGACGACGTCGTAGCGCTCGGACGGCAGGTCCAGTTCGTCCGTGAAGCCATGCAGAGCGTGAAATCCGTCTTCGCGCAGCCGGTCCACCGCAGCCTTGTTGATATCGTTGCCCTCGGCCACAAGACCCATCTCGCGCGCCGCAGTCATCACAGTGCCGGCGCCGCAACCCATGTCGTAGAGAAGCTCGGGAGTTCGGCCGAGTGCGGTGATCGCCGTATCGACGTGCTTGCGATGCACGTCGTGCACATTCTTGCGGTCGAGCTTGCGCTGAACGGCATCCTGCGCCTCAGGTCCACCGGCCAGATAATCGCGATAGAGTTCCTGTCGGTCCGGACGGGGAGACACCCGCACAAGGCCGCAATCCGTGCACTCGACGAGTCGCAGCGCGCGCCCCTCGTACCACCTCGGCGCCGAGCTTTCGAGATAGAGCTTTGAGCCTGTTGCGCCGCAGTTGTTGCACGCTGCGACCTCGTTCCACTGCATCCCCTTGGTCCTCTGTTCCCGGCCCCTGGTCGTGTTCAGACGTGTATCGCAGCCGGCAGTTGCCGCAGGCACTGGTGGCCCCAGCACCCACGACGGTGCGATTAGCGCTGGCCGCGCAACTCGTGAATTTCGGCCAGCATCGTGCGCTCCCGCGTCAATAGGTCGAGGTAGGTGTCGAAGACTCCCGCCACGTGCGCACGCATCCGCGATTCGGCCTCCTGCTGCCGGCGCACATCCTCGATCGACTTGGCAAGTTCTCCATCGATCCCACTCGGCCCAGCGGGCGCGCTCGACAACGCCGCCAGGACTCGACTTTGACTGTCGATGACGGTGGCAGCCAACTCGAGGTGGGACTCCCGCAACCCCTTCAGTTCGTCCCCCCACTGCCTGCGACGGGCCTGCAGTTCGGTGCGGATCTTCTGCAACGCCTCCAGCTTCTCCTGCGTCGCCGAACGAATCTTGTCGCCGCTGTCTTCTGCCGCGATCGCCCCGATTGCGGGGCTCACAGCGGATAGTGCAGGCACGCTCATCAGGTCGTCGTAAATGCCGAGAACCTCCTCGATCGGCCCCTCGGCAACCTGCTGGCCACGATCAAGGATCAACCCCTTAGAGCACATCTCCCGCATCGTCTCGCGGTTGTGCGAGACAAGGACGACCGTGCGGTCGGAGGCGATGAGATCGCGAACGGCGAGCCGGGCCTTGTCGCGGAAGGTCACGTCTCCGGCCGACAGCGTCTCGTCGATCATCAGGATGTCGGCTGGCAGGTAGAGCGATAGCGAGAATCCAAGGCGCGCGCGCATGCCGGCCGAATAGATCGCCAGCGGCTGGTCCACCCACACCCCCAGTTCGGAGAAGGCGATGATGTCATCGACTCGGTCCTCGATCTCGGCCGGAAGAAAACCCTGGTACAGCGCGGCCTGGAAAAGGTTCTCGCGGCCGGTCATCTGCGTGTCGAAGCCGGCTCCCGGAGCGAGGATCGTGCTGGT
Source organism: Filomicrobium sp. (assembly GCA_041738055.1). Lineage (GTDB taxonomy): Bacteria > Pseudomonadota > Alphaproteobacteria > Rhizobiales > Hyphomicrobiaceae > Filomicrobium. The sequence continues at coordinate 6,051 of JBGSQO010000252.1, read as the reverse complement.
TAGCCCGGGCGCGATGGCCAGCGTTCCCTCGTCGGGCTCCAGAATGCGGGCGAGCGTCCGCATCAGCGTCGACTTGCCCGAGCCGTTACGTCCGATAAGGGCCACGGTCTCCCCGCGCCGCAATTCGAAATTGACGTTGCGAAACGCCCAATGCCCCACGCTCCACAAGCGCTCCACGCCACGGCCCTTGGGCAGCCGCACGCCCAGCCCGGTCGCGCGAATGGCCAAGCCCGGCTCGCCGCCCACTTCGATCGTCTCGGTCCGGACGGATTCTGTCATCTGAGCGACCTGCATACTCCAATTGGAGGCCGCCACCTCAGCGTGGCACCGCCTCCCCCTGATATCGACCCCCTGGCGCCGCGATCGCTGGCGACGCGCGCAGCAATCGTCTGCCCCCAACCCGGCGGTCGGGCGCTCAGCCGAACGCTGCCTTTTGCGCCGCGAGATGATCCCCGCCTTCGACCGCGCCACCGGAGATGGACCGGATCTCGTCGAGGCTGCGAACGAACTTGCGGATCTCCTCGATACTCGCCAGCGGCTCGTTCGCGGAGTTGTAGGCATACGTCATCTGCTTGCCGCTCGAGATGTGATCGGAGTAGTCGATCTCGTTGTAGATGTTCCGGAATGCCGGCAGCACGGCGAGCAGCTGGTCCTGCTCGTAGGTGCGCTGGATCTCCTCGTCGGTGATGAGTTCCTCGTACATCTTCTCGCCTGGCCGCGGGCCGATCTCCACCACCTTGATCGCCCCGGGCTTGTGCCCGAACCGCGGGGCAAGCTCCTCGATCATGACCTGCGCGAGGTCGGCGATATTGAACACCGGCATCTTGGTGACGAAGGCCTCGCCGCCCTTGGCCATGACCATCGACTTGAGGACCAGCGTCGTTGCCTCCTCCAGCGTCATGATGAAGCGCGTCATGCGCTTGTCGGTCAGGGTGACCGGCCCACCCGCCGCGATCTGCTGGATGAACACCGGAACCACCGACCCGCGCGAGCCAGCGACATTGCCGAAGCGGGTGGAAGTGAACAGCGTCCCCCGACCCTTGGTCAGCGAGTTGGCAGCCGTAATGAGCCGTTCGCCCATCAGCTTCGTCGTGCCCATCACGTTGGTCGGATTGACCGCCTTGTCGGATGACGTGAACAGCACGCGGCGCACGCCGTTGTGGCGCGCAGCCGTAATGACGTTCTCAGTACCGAGGATGTTGGCGCGGACCGCGAGTGACGGCGAGCGCTCGCACACCGGCACGTTCTTGTAGGCGGCGGCATGGAACACGTAGTCGACGCCCGACAGAAAATAGCGCAAGGGCTCGATGTCGGTAATGTCGCAGAGGAAGCTCTCGAAGCGCGGCTCGTCCTTGAGCTTGCCGCTGAGGTAGAACAGGTCGCCCTCGTTGTTGTCGAGGCCGAACACGCGCTCGCAACCCAGATCGAGCAGCATCTGGACCAGCGACTTGCCGACGGTTCCTGCCGCGCCTGTGACAGCGACTGTGCTGCCGCCGTAGAACTCGTTGAGATCCATGTCCCGGTCTTCCCCGTTGTGCGCACGCTCGCGGTGGACCGCGTGCCGCCGGTTACCTTCAGCGGCGTGCCGCCCGTTAAGCTACGTCACGCCTTGCGACGTTGCGTCAAGAACCAATCGACCGTCCGCTCCAGCCCCTTGTCGAGCGTGACGCCGGCGGTCCATCCGAGTCGCTCGCGCGCCTTAGTCGTGTCGGAGTAGTTGCGCGGCATATCGCCCTTGCGCTTGGCGGAGTACGTGACCTCGACAGGAGGCACCCCCCGGCTCTGCAGAACGGCGAGCAGCGCCTCGGTCACCTCGCTGACCGACGTTTCGCGATTGGTCGCGATCTGGAACACCTCGCCGCCGACGTTGGGCGCGGTCGCTGCGCGCACGATGGCATCAGCCAGGTCGTCGACATAGATATAGTCGCGCGTCGTGCTGCCATCCCCGTAGATCTCCAGCGGCTGGCCTTGCAGCGCTTGGCGGGTGAACTTGGCGACAATGCTGCTCTTGTGCGTCGATAACGGCCCGTAGACGTTGCCGAAGCGCAGGGCGACGGTATCGATCCCGAAGCAGTTGAAGTAAGCGCTGCAGTAGGCCTCGCCGGCGAGCTTGCTGGCGCCATAGGGAGAGACTGGCCGCGCCACGAGATTCTCGTGGATGGGCGGTTCGACGTCGCCGAGGGGCGCGCCGGATGAGGCGAGCAGGAAACGGCGAGAGCCACCCTTGCGAGCCGCCTCGAGACAGTTGAGCGTCCCGATCACGTTGCTGTCGCAGTCGAAGCGCGGATTGTCGACAGACGGCTGCACGCCCGTCGATGCGGCCAGATGCACGATGATGTCTGCACCCTCGGCAGCCCGTGCGGCTGCGTCGGCATCCCTGATGTCGCCGACCATGACGGCAACGCCGTCGTCCTCCGTGCTCCAGCCCCCGCCCAGACGATGGCCGCAGACGATCGCCAGATCCTCGATACGACCGACGGTCAGGTTGTCGAGTATGCGGACCTGGCCTGTCGGCAGGCCGCGACGGCGAAGGTCGCTGATCAGGGCGCGCCCGATGAAGCCACAGCCGCCGGTGATGAGCCACTTCGAAGCGCCGAACCCGGAGCCGTTAATATCGGAATCGCTCAAACGCTCGTCCCCAGATTGTGGCCCGACCGACGGGCCGTTGCGACTAAGAAGCGGCCCTGCTGATGTGGGCCCGCGCTGTTCCCAAAGCAGGCGACAAGCGACTATTCTTCGACATGCCGGCTTGCCCGCGCGGACAGTTTCGTCACAGTCCCATCGCCCCCCATGGGCACGCCGGACGCGGCCCGCATTCGGCCACCATAGGCCCTCGAACGGACCATGCCGGACAGCGCAGGCAGCAGCGAAACTGCGCGTTAACGTTTCCTTATCAGTTCGGCAACTGTTTCCGCAAGTCGGCTTGAGTTGTCCACGTCCGCCCCTGGCAAGCCACGCGATCAGTTGCGATTTGGAACCCCAACGAGCCCAAGGTTGTCGATGACGAGATCGGCTGCGGCGTCGTGACCGAGTTCAACCATCGGCGGTCTTGGAGCATCGAGGTGTCGCTCGGCAAGTTGCATCCAGCAGCCGTTCGCCAGTTCATCCAAGCTGACGGCGATGCCGTGACCGCTCGCCGTCATCCAGGCCTCGATTTCCTCGGACTCCGGCCAGTCCGGCCGACTGAGAAATACGCACAGTGCCCCATAGTAGGCACACTCGACGAAGGTGCCATACCCCGTTTTCGTCAGCACGAGGCGACTAGAGGCGACGAGGTCGAGAAAGTCGAGGTGCTGCAGCCGCGCAGCCGGGATGGTCGCTGCTGCCACCGCCTCCGAAGCAGATTCGACAGGCACGATCCACAACCACCCTTCCCGCTCCGGCAAGCGGGCCGCCGGCAGTCCATGGCCGATCCCGCCAAACGTGATGAGCCCGATCGAGGTCCCCACCGGGCAACCGGCAATCGCGGCGATCTCATCTGCCCGATTGCGACCCCAGGTCCGCACCAGCGGTCCGACCGAAAGGGTGCGGAAAAGCCCGGGCAGACTGCGGCGCGGCGCTGGGACGATGAACACCCGGGCCGTCTCGTAAGCGCTGGCGATCTCGGCCCGGATGCGGCGTGCTTCGGCATCCTCTCCGAGATAGCTTGCGACGACCTCGCCCCAGTGCAGCGAGCACAATGCGACGCTCGGCAGGCCGAGCCGCGCCGCCCCGAGCAGACCAGTGTAGGCGACATCGGTCAGCAGGGCGTCCGCGCCAAGCGCCTGGAGGCAAGCACCTTGGTCGGCCGCTACCTCGGCGAGCGTACTGTGAAGACGCACGTAGCCGCGCCGCGTGGCTGCCACGTCGGCGACATGCGGACCGGCCATCACGAGGCCCACCTCAGGGGCCGGTTCGACCGCTGCGGCGATCGGACCGAGACTCGCCTCCAGCCGCTCGCGTGACAGCGCCGACCGGACGACGATGTCCAAGGACGGCACCCGCTGGCGCACCGCCCTCACCACCGGGGAGATCTGAGACAGATGGCCGAAACCGTGACCCGATATGTCGAGGACGAGCCTTGCCGGTCGATGAGCCATGACCGTTGTCCGCGTACCCGAAGCCGCCTGCAGCTATTTGTTCCAGGCGACGCGCGGCAGGATCATCCGCGGCGCGATACGCTCCTTATACCGCAGGACCTTTTCCAGCATGCCGGCCAGCACCTCGTCCGTCATCAGATGCGGCGTCAAGCCCAGCGCCAGAAGTTGTGAGTAGTGCGCGTTGTAGTAATGATCTTCTTTTTCCTTGCGCGGATTTGCAATCGACTTGATTTCGACCTTGAGGCCCATCTGGTCGCCGACGCGCTTGACCTTCTCCGCGATCTCGTTGACCTGGAACAGTTCGGTGAACTGGTTCATGACGCGCAACTCGCCTTTGGCCACGGGATTGCGGGCCGCGAGGTGAACGCACTGGAGCGTGTCGACCAAGTTGAGATAGCCGCGTGTCTGGCCGCCCTTGCCATAGACCGTCAACGGCACGCCGGCCACGGCTTGCACGAGGAAGCGATTGACGAGCGTTCCAAAGATGTCGTCGTAGTGAAAGTTCGGCATCAGATCGTCGTCGAGGTCGGCTTCGGCCGTCGACAGACCATACACGGGACCCTGCATCAGATCGGTCACGCGCAGACCGTAGGTCCGCACATAGAACCACAGCAGGTCCGTGTCGAGAACCTTGGTCGTGTGATAGAGCGAGCCGGCTGCGCGGGGATAAAGGAATTTGTCCTTGCGCCCCTTGTGCTCGATCTCGATCCAGCCCTCTTCGATATCGATGTTGGGCGTGCCGTACTCGCCCATGGTGCCGAGCTTCACGACGTGGCAGTCCGGCACATGGTTCTTCACGCCCCAGATCACATTGAAGGTGACGCCGAGGTTGTTGTGCAGCGTCATGCGCGCAGCGTGCTCTGACAGCATCGAATAGGGCGCCGAGGGCTGCTCCGCGTAGTGCACGACGGTATCCGGCTTGAACTCGGCAAACAGCCGGTCCATGGCCAGCGCGTCGTTGCAGTCGAGCACCCGAACGGTGACGTGATGGCCCGACTTCTCCTTGAAGAGACGCGCCCTTTCGTCGAGCGTGGGCGTGGCGAAGAGCGGAAGCGAATCGGTCTCGAGCGCCATCGTGCGGCGCAGGTAGTTGTCGACGGCCACCACCTCGTGTCCCTGGGCCGCGAACATCATTGCCGTCGGCCAGCCGAGATAGCCGTCACCGCCAAGAATGAGAACCTTCATGAGAAACGTCCTTCCGAGAGTTACTGGCGGGGACATCATATATCGACCCACTCGCCTTGCGGCTACCCTCAACTCACGAACGGTGCCCAACCAAAGCAACCCGTCCCCATTGATGCCCCCTACACTGCGGCAAGCCGAGACCGGTCGGCAAACCGCGCCTTCCCGCCTCCCGGCCCCCGAGCCGGGATCGGAGGAACGAGTGTCGGAAGGCGCACACAAAGACAATACCGTGCCGGCGATCGGGCCGTTCAGGACGGCTCGCCGAGGATGTCGGCTGCGCTGTGACCCGCGATCAGCCCGCTGTAAAGGCGGTCATAAGTCTCCACGCAGGCCTTCAGGCTGAACAGCTCCTGCGCCCGATGCCGACCGGCCTGGCCCAGCCGCGCCGCAAATTCGGGCTCGCGCGCGATCCTGAGGATGGCAGCCCCCAGACGCTCGGGATCGCGCGACGGTACGACGAGCCCGGTTTCTCCATCGACGACCGCCTCGGGATTGCCGCCGACATCCGTGACCACCATCGGCAATCCCGCCGCCATGCCCTCGATGATCGCATTGGCGAACCCCTCCTCGTGGGAGCAGTTGAGCCCGCAGTCGGCCGCCCGCAGCAGGTCCGGCACGTCCGACCGGGAGCCGAGAAAGCGGATGCTCTCCGTCAGCCCATTCTGTTTAGGAACATTTTCTTCAAGGATTTTTATATCGAGACGCAGGATAGTTGGTTTGAGTGGAAAGTGGTTTCCTCTATGCTTTTTACGGGCTATGCGCTTTTGTTTATCGGGTTGATTTTCAC